>DAOTZZ010000338.1:0-10431 GCA_034433965.1 Anaerolineae bacterium | reverse complement strand
GCCGCTGCGGTCGCCTGCGCCGCTGGTGTGCACGGTGCTGGATGTCATCCCGCTGCTGGTGCGCGAGTACAATACCGGCGTGCGCAACCGGCTCTATACCAGCCTGGTGCGGGCCGCCGCGCGCGGTGCAGATCATCTCCTGACCCTCTCGGCGGATAGTCAGCGGCAGATCGTGGCGCGGATTGGTGTTCCGGCGGAACGGGTGACGGTAACGCCGCTGGCCGCCGACCGTGTCTTTCACCCGGAGATCGGGACGGAGCGCGACGCGGAAGTGCGCGCCCGCTACGGCCTGGACGACGTGGACGACTTCGTGCTTTACCTCGGCTCGTACGCGGTGCACAAGAACGTGCGCCAACTGCTGGCCGCCTATACCTTCGTCGCCCAGGCGATGGGAACCCGCGTGCCGCTGGTGCTGGCCGGGCACACGCCCGCGACGTGGGGGACGCCGCGTTTCCCCGACCTGCCCGCCTACATTGCCGAACTGGGGCTGAGCGACTATGTGCGCTGGATCGGGCCAGTAGCCGAGGCGGACAAACCCGCGCTTTACCGGCTGGCGAGTGTGTTCGTCTTCCCCAGCCTGTTCGAGGGCTTCGGGCTGGGGCCGCTGGAGGCGATGGCCAGCGGCACGCCGGTCGTCGCCTGCGAGACCTCCTCCATCCCAGAAGTGACTGGCGATGCGGCGTTCCTGGTCGCGCCGGGCGACACACGCGCCATGGCGGGCGCAATCCTCTCTTTCCTCACTCAGCCAGAGCACGCGGCTACGCAACGCAACCGTGGCCTGGCGCGCGCCCGCGACTTTAGCTGGCGCAAGACGGCGGAGGCAACGCTGGCCGTCTACGAGCGCGTCGCACGGCGGGCGTAACGGCACAAGTTTGCCTGACGCCACTCGCTGGGACGGCGCAGCACAAACCTGTCTGGCTTGATGATTTCGTCTGGGAAAAGACTTCGGGCGAGCACACTACGCCTCAGTCTTTGCGCATTCACAATTATCATCATCTCCTCTCAACTTTATCGTTCAACGCGCTTTCTTTCGGGTAATTCGCGCACCTGTCGGGCCAGGGGAGGCGGAGGGCGGATAGTCTCTTACGCACCTTTGGCGAACTTTTGACCCGATTCTTGCGCAGCGCTGATGTTATTTTTATGTGAGTGTCTGATCATAAGGGCGACACAGTTGGAAAGCTGGAAGAGCAACTCTGACGTGAGGAGGGATGAGAGATGCGTAGCCTGATTCGCTGGAATCCACGTCGTGAGACTGCCCTGGCGGATCCTTTCCGCGTGATTGATGAATGGTTCGAAGAGCTGTGGCGCGGCTGGCCGTCGCTGTTCGACAGCGATACTCGTCGTCCGTTGCTGCGCCCGGCCATGGATGTGGTGGAGAACGACAAGGAAGTCGTCATCCGCATCGATCTGCCTGGCATGAAGCCGGAGGATGTGAAGATCGAGCTGGAAGACGACGTGATCACCATCAGCGGCGAGATGGGCGACACCATCGAGAAAGAAGGCGACCGCTATCACTACCGTGAGCGCAGTTATGGCGCGTTCCAGCGTAGCCTGCGTCTGCCCAACACGGTAGACAAGGAGAAGGTCGAAGCCTCCTTCGAGAATGGTGTGCTGAACATCACGCTGCCCAAGCTGCCGCAGGCGCAGCCCAAGCAGATCACGGTGAAGGCGAGCAAAAAATAAGCCGCGCCATGCGGAGTATGCCCTGAAGCAGGCGTGTATCTACTACGCCTGTATCCCGTCAGGGGGCCGCCCCTGGCGGGTTTTGTTCTTTCGCCACCGGCCAGGGGATACGCACCTGACTCAAATGGTGTAGTCTACAGCGTAGACATCGTAGGTCTCCGCCTCGACCACGCCGTCCTCAGACTGTCGGCGACCGTTGCCGTTCTGGTAGATAGCCCGCTCGACTTCGTCCAGGCGGGCCAGGATGCGATCCAGCCGCTCGGCGACCACGTCCGGCAACACGTCATGTCGCAGGTCGGGCCGGTGCGCCGACGGCTCCGGTTCCTGCCGCTTAACCGGTTTACCAGGGATGCCCACGACGACCATATCCGGTTCGACATCTTTGACGACCACTGCGTTCGCTCCTATGCGTGAATTTCTGCCTATCGTGATCGCTCCCAGTACCTTCGCGCCCGCGCCGATGACGACGCCATCTTCGACGGTGGGATGACGCTTGCCCGGCTCCAGACTCACGCCGCCGAGTGTCACGCCGTGATAGAGCGTCACATCCGCGCCGATCTCGGCGGTTTCGCCGATGACCACGCCCATGCCGTGATCAATGAAGCAGCGCGGGCCAATGCGCGCCGCCGGGTGAATCTCGATGCCAGTGAGGAAACGCGCCAGGTGCGACACCCACCGCGCCAGCAGTTTGAGCCGCCTGTGCCACAGCCAGTGCGCGATGCGGTGCAGCCAGATGGCGTGCAACCCCGGATAGGACGTGATCACTTCCAGCCAGTGCCGGGCAGCGGGATCGCGCTCCAGCACGCACTGAATATCTTCGCGGATGGTCTTCAGCATGCGTTACCTTCCTCCCACAGTCCTTCCGGCGGACGACCGGACGCGGGACTCACCACAGAGCCGCAGACGGCCCAGAGAGGGACACAGAGGTTTCTGTGATGGTCTTCCCCGGTGCCCCTTTCTCTCCAATCACGGCTGCGCTCGTGCGATCGCCCCTCAGTCGCCCAGATCGTCGAAGAGCGGCGTCGAGAGATAGCGCTCGCCCCAGGAGGGGATGATCACCACGATCAGCTTGCCCGCGTTCTCCGGACGATGCGCCACCTGCAAAGCGGCCCAGGTCGCCGCGCCGGACGAGATACCTACCAGCAACCCTTCCTCGGTGGCCATGCGCCGCGCCGTGGCGAAAGCGTCCGCCCCGGTGACGGTGATGATCTCGTCGTAAATCTGCGTGTTGAGCACGTCCGGCACAAAGCCCGCGCCGATCCCCTGAATGGGATGCGGCCCCTTCTGCCCGCCGGAGAGCACCGGCGAATCAGCAGGTTCGACGGCGACTATGTGCACGCCTGGCTTGCGCGCCTTGAGCACTTCGCCCACACCGGTGATGGTGCCGCCCGTGCCCACTCCCGCCACGAAGATGTCAATTTGCCCCGCCGTGTCGCGCCAGATTTCTTCGGCAGTGGTGCGGCGGTGCACTTCCGGGTTGGCCGGATTCATGAACTGCTGCGGGATGAAGGAGTCGGGGTTCTCGGCGGCGATGCGGTTGGCCGCCTCGATCGCGCCGGCCATGCCCTTTTCGCCAGGGGTCAGCACCAGCTCTGCGCCGAAGGCACGCAGTACCTTGCGCCGCTCCTTGCTCACCGTCTCCGGCATGGTGACGATCAGGCGGTAGCCGCGCTGCGCGCAGACCATCGCCAGAGCGATGCCAGTGTTGCCGCTGGTTGGCTCGATGATGAGGGTGTTGGGGCCGATGCGCCCTTCGCGCTCGGCAGCCTCGATCATGGCCAGGCCGATGCGATCTTTGACGCTTTTGGCCGGGTTGTAGTATTCCAGCTTGGCGACCACGGTCGCTTGGGCGTCGCCGACGATGCGGTTGAGGCGCACCAGGGGCGTATTGCCCACCAACTGCGTCACATCCTCGGCGATGTTCATCCTCTGGTTCTGGGCGATAGTCATTGGACGCGCTCCTGTTTGTTGTGCTGTCAGCGGAATCTGCGGACAAAAAATCGGTCACGCTTGTTGCGTGACCGATCGCGATACCCCTGTCTGCCGGATACGACTCAGGCCATAGCGCCACGCCACAAGCGTCGCCTGTGAGTGTTCAGACAGATACAAGCGCAAACCTGCAGGCGAGTGATGGCGATCATGGCCGGTGAAAGTCCTTCAAGGGACAGTGAACTGTTCTGAAAACTATCATGATTATAAGAGATATAGGGGCAGTTGCCAAGCGGGTGTTCTTGGGCAAAAAGCTCAAAACGCCGGTTGACAAGCGCGCCGATCTCCGCTAAAACTTCACCCATCGGGTCGCAAGGCCCGCAGCGATGAGGCTCGCTGGGTCAGCGCAGACGCTGGCCGAAATGTCCCTTGACCGACTGATAGCCTCTACCCGTGCGCGCGCAGGTAGGGGCTTTTTGTGTGCCTGCGCCAGGACATTGGAATGCGCCGGATTCTGCCGTATGATGAGTGAGAGAAGCGCGTGACGGGCAGACACTTCGAAACCCTGTTGCTCATTGGCCTGGGTGGTTTCATGGGCGCCAATCTACGCTATTGGGTCGGTGGTTGGGTGGCGGGGCGACTGGGGTCGCTCTTCCCGTGGGGTACGCTGGTGATCAACGTCAGCGGCTCGCTGCTGCTGGCTATGTTTTTGGGGTGGTCGGCGCAGCAGATCAGCGTTGACCCGCGCGTCCGTATGCTGGTCACCGTGGGCTTTTTCGGGGCGTACACCACCTTTTCGACCTACGCCAACGAAAGCATGTTCATGCTGGAGTCAGGGGACTGGCTGGGCGCGGTGAGCAACATCCTGGGCACCAATTTGCTATGCCTGGCCGGAGCGCTGATCGGCCTGGCCATAGGCCGGCAACTGTAGATGAGGGAGCGTTTCATGCACAGCGCGAGCGCGGGCAAGCGCCTGACCATCTATGTGGGCGAAAGCGACTCCTGGCGGGGACGCTCGCTCTACATGGGCATTCTGGATACGTTGCGGCAGAACGGTATTGCCGGAGCGACGGTCGTGCGTGGGCAGGCCGGTTTTGGCGCACATAGCCTGATCCACACCTGGCGTATCGAGCGCCTTTCGATGGACCTGCCTATGATCATCATCGTCGTAGACACGCCGGAGAATATCGAGCGGGCGCTGGCGCTGGTGCGGCCTATGGTGCGTGAGGGCCTGATCACCCTGGAAGATATCGAGATCGTCAAGTACACGCACCGCTACCTGCACCCGCTGCCCGTCGATCTGCCGGTCAGTGCGGTGATGACACGGCAGGTGACAGCCGTTACTCCCGACGCGCCCGCCCTGGAGGTGATCGAACTGCTGCTGGGGAAGCTGTTCAAGGCGGTGCCGGTCGTGGATGCACAGCGGCGCGTGGCGGGCATTATCACCGAGACGGACCTGCTGGAGAAGGCAGGGATGCCCGCCCGCCTGGCCGTTGCCGGGCGGCTGGAGGCTGACGATCTGCGCGCCTTCCTGGGTCAGATTCGCCGTGAGATGACAGCGCAGGACATCATGACTGCGCCTGTCATCACGGCGCGCGCCGACGAAGCGCTGGGGCATGTGGTACAGCGGATGCTGGAACGGGGTCTGCGCCGCCTGCCCGTGACCGACGCTGACGGCAAACTGGTTGGCATGATCAGCCGGGTGGACGTGCTGCGGGCAGCCGCAGGGGCCAGCCCCTCGGAGGAAGAAGAGGCAACTGTCCCGCGCGCTGGTCACACCCTGGGCGAAGTGATGACTCCTCAGATGCCCACCGTACGGGCCAACGACGACCTGGTAGACGTACTCCAGCAGATGTTGCAGGGGCGCTTCACCTATGTGGTAGTGCTTGACGAGGAAGGCCATCCGGCGGGGGTCATCACCGAAGGCGACCTGGTAGCCCGCGTCGCCCCACCTGTCCGAAGGGGCGTGTTGCAGGCGCTGGCTCGCCGCGTGTTGGGACGCGAGGTGCCGCGCGGCGACATTTGCGCTCGCGATATTATGTCCGAACATGCGCTGACCGCCCCGCCGGAGATGACCGTTGCCGAGGGCATCGCGCTGATGCTGCGCGAGGGGCGCAAGCGCATCGTGGTGACCGACGCAGACGGTCGCCCCCTGGGGCTGGTGGATCGGCAGGTGCTGCTGGCAGCCAGCTTCGGAGAGTAGGCGTCGCGGGGTGCATTCGCGTTTTGGGCCGTGATCCTGAGCCGCCAAGACGCAGACAGCGCAGGGAAGGGAAATAGATCAAGCACCCTGTGTCTTCCTCTGTAGCCTGTGTGATCTCGGTGGTGAATGCTGCTCCCAGACCGCATGAGCCCTCGTCGCGCTCACCATTGACGCCCCCTAGCCCTCATGCTATGCTCTGACACGACAAACGCAGATTTGCAGGGCAATCATGACTGTACCGCCTGAGCCTATGCCGTCGCGTAGCCCTTCGCTTGACCCGTTGCCGCAGGACGAGCTGCCGACGCTCACCGAGCGCCAGGAGCGCATTCTGTCGTTGATCGTGCGCGAATACATCCGCACCGGTCAACCAGTCGGCTCCAAGACGCTGGTCGAGCGCTTCGACCTGGGGATCAGCAGCGCCACTGTGCGCAACGAGATGGGCGTGCTGGAGGAGCACGGACTGATCTACGCGCCGCACACGTCGGCGGGGCGTGTGCCTACGCGCCAGGGCTTGCGCTACTTCGTGCATCGCCTGCTGACGGCGGCCAATCTGCCCGCTCAGGAACGGCAGCGTATCGCCCGCGAGTTCGCCAGCGCCACGCTCAATGTGGACGAATGGCCGCGCATCGCCGCCATGGTGCTCTCGCGCACGGCGCGCACTGCTGCCCTGGTCACCCCGCCGCGCCCGGTAGAAAATCAGTTCAAGCACCTGGAGCTGATCAGCACGCAGGGGCGGCTGGTGTTGATGGTGCTGGTGTTGCAGGGCGGCGTGGTGCATCAGCAGATTCTCACCCTGGCCGAGCCAGTGCCGCAGACGGTGCTTTCGCGCACGGCGCAGATTCTCACCGCCAGTTGCGCCGGTCTGACGGCGGATCAGGTGCAGGCCAGGGCACGCCAGCAACCCGACGCCCTGACGCGCGAGATCGCCGAGCTGGTGGCGGAAGCCATGCGTCAGACCAATCAGCAGGCGGCCCGCGACGTGGTGCGCTACGGTCTGAGCGAGAGCCTGTCGTCTTTCACCGATGACGAAGCCCAGCAGATGTTGCGCGTGTTGGAAGAAGAAGACCTGCTGGAAGATATCCTGCGCGAGATGCTCGCCCCCGATCAGCCCGACCTGCGCATCCTGGTCGGCGGGGAGGGGCGCTGGGAGAGCCTGAGTCACCTGAGTATGGTGCTCGGTCGCTATGGGACGCGGCAGGCGCACGGGGCCTTGGGCGTGCTCGGCCCGACGCGGATGCGCTATGGGCGGGCCATCAGCGCGGTGCGCTACGTCGCCGGGCTGATGTCGGGGTTGCTGGACGACGTATACAGCGAATCGCGTCCCGACTGATCTCCTCCTTTCCCCCAACTTCACACTTTTGACACGATTCCTGCGCTTTGCTAATGGAAATCTATTACTGATCCGCTACACTACGAGCGCTATCAAACGGAGCATGACTGCACTGCGAGACGTGGGAGGGAAGCAGATTGACTGCCAAACAGACCCCTCGGAACGATGAGCCGCGCCCGGACGAGGAAGCGGTTGCTGCCGAAGCCACACTGCCCGGCGACGAAACCATCCCGGCGGGCCAGGGCCCTGATCCGAACGGGCCTGCAGCGCCAGCAGAGCAGGCGATTGCCGCGGAGGAACAAACGATTACAGCGGGAAACGACATCACTGAACTGACGGTGCGCCTGGAAGAAGCTGAGAGCCGCGCCGGGGAATATCTGGACAGCCTGCAACGCGAACGCGCCGCCTTTCAGAATTATCGGCGGCGCGTGGAGCGCGAGCGGGCCGAGCAGGCGCAGGTGATCGCGGGCGATTTGCTGCTCAAGCTGCTGCCAACGCTCGACGATTTCTACCGGGCGATGGAGGCGGTGCCGCAGGACGAGCGCAACCAGTGGGTGGAGGGTATCGCGCTGATCCTGCGCAAGTTCGAGCGCTTCCTGGCCGACGAGGGTGTGGTCGAAATCGAAGCCCTGGGTCAACCATTCGACCCGGCGTTGCACGAAGCAGTCGGCGTAGACCACGACAGTGGGGCGGCCAGCGGGACGGTCACGGCGGTGCTGCAGCGCGGCTATCGCCTGGGAGACCGGGTGTTGCGTCCGGCCCTGGTGCGTGTGGCGGGTTAGCAACTGGCCGCTCCACGCCGCAGAGCAGTTGCGAGCAATTATCCACGAGTATTCGAGAGCGAGGTGAACGCACATGGGCAAAATCATCGGGATTGACCTGGGCACGACGAACTCGGTCATGGCCGTCATCGAAGGTGGCGAGCCGACCGTGATCCCTTCTGCAGAGGGGGGACGCCTGATCCCGTCGGTGGTGGCGGTGAACAAACAGGGCGAGCGGCTGGTGGGTCAGCTTGCGCGCCGTCAGGCAGTGATGAACCCGGAGAACACCATCTTCTCCATCAAGCGCTTCATGGGGCGCAAGTTCGACGACCCGGAAGTGCAGAAGGCGTTGAAGGTGGTGCCCTATAAGGTGAGCGCTGCGCCCAACGGTGATGTGCGCGTACACATGGGTGGCAAGGTCTACAGCCCGCCGGAAATTTCGGCGATGATCCTGCAGAAGATCAAGCAGGACGCCGAAGCCTACCTGGGCGAAGAGGTGACGCAGGCGGTGATCACCGTCCCGGCCTACTTCAACGACAGTCAGCGCCAGGCCACCAAAGACGCCGGTCGCATCGCCGGCCTGGAAGTGCTGCGCATCATCAACGAGCCGACGGCGTCGTCGCTGGCCTATGGCATGGACAAGAAGAACGACGAGACGCTGGCCGTCTACGACCTGGGCGGTGGTACGTTCGACATCTCGATCCTGGATGTCAGCGAGGGCCTGATCGAGGTGCGCTCCACCAATGGCGACACCTACCTGGGTGGCGACGACTTCGATCAGCGGATCATTGACTGGATCGCTGAGGAGTTCAAGAAGGAGCAGGGCATTGACCTGCGCCAGGATCGCCAGGCGTTGCAGCGCCTGAAGGAAGCCGCCGAAAACGCCAAGAAGGAACTCTCGACCACCATGCAGGCCGAGATCAACCTGCCCTTCATCACGGCGGATGCCAGCGGGCCGAAGCACCTGAACATGACCCTGACCCGCGCCAAGCTGGAAAGCCTGACGGCAGACCTGATCGAGCGCACCATCGAGCCGTGCAAGCGCGCCCTGGCCGACGCGGGCCTCAAGCCCTCGGACATTGACGAGGTGCTGCTGGTCGGTGGCATGACGCGCATGCCTGCCGTGCAGGAAGCGGTGCGCAAGTTCTTCGGCAAAGAGCCGAACAAGACCGTCAACCCGGACGAGGTGGTCGCCATTGGCGCGGCCATTCAGGCGGGCGTGCTGGGCGGCGAGGTCAAGGAAGTGCTGCTGCTGGACGTGACGCCGCTGACGCTGTCCATCGAGACGCTGGGCGGGGTGGCGACGCCGATCATCGAGCGCAACACGACCATCCCCACCCGCAAGAGCCAGATTTTCAGCACGGCGTCCGACGGGCAGACGCAGGTGGAGATTCACGTGGTGCAGGGCGAGCGTCCCATGGCCGCCGACAACAAGACGCTGGGCCGCTTCATCCTGGACGGCATCCCACCGGCGCCGCGCGGCGTCCCGCAGATCGAGGTGACGTTCGACATTGACGCCAACGGCATCCTGAACGTCAGCGCGCGGGACAAAGCGACCGGTCGCGAGCAGAAGATCACCATCACCGCCAGCAGCGGCCTGACCGAGGCCGAGATCGAGCGGATGATCAAAGAAGCGGAAAAGCACGCCGCCGAAGACGCCCGTCGTCGCGAGCAGGTGGAAGCGCGCAACAACTGCGACGCGATGATCTTCAACGCCGAAAAGGCCCTGCGCGAGTATGGCGACAAGATTCCCGCCAGCACGCGCGAGGACGTGGAGAAGAAGATCGAAGCGGCGCGCAAGGCCCTGGAAGGCAACGACACGCAGACGATCAAGCGGGCCACCGAGGAACTGGGCTTGGCCTTCCAGCAGATCGGCGCGGCGATGTACGGACAGGCGGGCGCGACTGCCGGTGACGGCAGCGGCTACGGCGAGCGCACCGACGAGGACGTGATCGAAGGCGACTACACCGAGTCGTAATGCCCATCCGCACGACAGAACAGCGTACAGGCCCTGCGGGGTCTGTGCGCTGTTTTTGTGCCGGGCTGCTTTGCAACCGCAGAGAAGCGGAGAGATTGCGGGTTGGGGGGGCGGCGCAGCTTTGGCGTCCCGTGCCCGCTGAGAGCACTCCTCTGTCGTACCGCTTCTTCATCCGACTTGCTAAACACGAGCAAGTCCGGTCGCTTGACAGATCCCAATCCAGCCGTTTCCAAGCGCTCAAAGTATATTGCGCTACCCTGATCCCATGGCACTTCGCGCAGAAGGCGGTAAGATCGCGCTGAGCACACCGGCTGCGAATGACTCGGCGGAGAAAGCATGGCCTGGTGGCGCATGGGCACAGGCGGACACGAAGCACACGTCAACCGGATACGCACGGAATGGGTGCGCGCGGGAGCCTGGGTGCGCTATGGGCCGGTCGCGTTGACCTGCCTGGGCCTGTACCCCCGCCGCCTCTATGGGCGAGGGGTGATGGGAGCCGCGGGCATCGTAGGCGATGCGCTGTTGTTCAGCGGACAGCGCACTCACG
>DAOTZZ010000337.1:0-2103 GCA_034433965.1 Anaerolineae bacterium | reverse complement strand
CGCAGGGCGTAGTACAACATCGTTCGGCCCCACCCACAGGGCAAATTCCTGGTGCCAGACCCAGCCAGGCGCGTCAATGGTCAGCGGTTGCCGCGCCCAGCCCGCGGCGATGCGCGCCTGCGTCTCGTCCCAGGGACGTACTCCGCTCAGCGCATCGGCAGCCTCGACGTTGCACGCTCCCACCGCCACCGCGCTGGTCAGCGCCGCCTCCACCGTCTGCCCGCGCAGCATCCCCGCCAGGAAACCGGCGATGGTGGCATCGCCCGCCCCTGTCGTGCCGACGAGCGGTTCGGGCACGAAGCACGGTGCCCACAGCTCGCGCTCCCGCCAGCCTGAATCGGGCACACCGGTCACGCCTCGCTCGCCGCTTCGCAAGTAAAGGCCGCGCTGCCCCAATTTGAGCACCACGATCCGTGCGCCCAGCGCCAGCATCTCCGCGGCCACCTGCGACACAATCGCATCGGCAGGCGCGGGCGGCACAGGCGGATCGCGGCGCAGCAGTGCCAGCAGTTCGTCCAGGCTGGGCAGGAACACGTCCACATAAGGCAGTGTGCGAGCCAGCACTTTCTGCCAGTTCACCCGCCCGCTCGGCCCGTGCGGATCGGGCATGGACATGTCGAGCGAGGTGATCACGCCAGTCGCTTTGGCACGGCGGAACAGTTCCTCCAGTTGTTCGCCGTCGTTGGCGTACATGCGCTCCATCACCGGCGGATAGCCGAAGTGAAACAGACGGGCCTGACGCAGAATGTCGTAGTCCACATCGTCGGCGCTGAAGGTGTGATTGGCTCCGGCGCAATGCAGAAACGCCCGATCCATGCCCTGCGGACTGATGAC
Organism: Anaerolineae bacterium; assembly: GCA_034433965.1. Lineage (GTDB taxonomy): Bacteria > Chloroflexota > Anaerolineae > Aggregatilineales > Aggregatilineaceae > UBA2029. The sequence goes on along the minus strand of DAOTZZ010000337.1, from coordinate 1,269 downwards.
CAGGCTATAGGAACTGACCTCACCGGGAACCACGATCATGCCCTGCGTCAGGTCAGCGTCCTGGGCGCGAATCAGGTCGAGGATGATGTGCCCGAAGGCGTCGTCGCCCACCTTGCCCATCAGCCGGGTCTTGATGCCCAGCGTGTGCAGATTCCGTCCGGTGTTGGATACCGGTCCGCCGGTGCTCAGGACAGCCGCGCCAATCTCGATCAGTGCCCCCGGCTTCAGGACAGTCTGGAGATCAAGCGGCGGCATATATGGGATGATGTCCAGGCAGATGTGCCCGGCCACGACAGCCCCTTCGCGCGCCATGACGATGCCCCCTTTCGACAAAGAATCTCTTGCATGCCTGCGGCTCAACCAGGATTGTACTCGATGATACAACCAGACGCGCCTCGCTCACAAGCCTGCCACACGCCGTCCGCGTCCATGAGATGGCACAGCGTGCCACAGCCAAGAAGTGAAGGTTGCCATCCCTTTTTGTGCTCTTTGGTTACTGCACCAACTCCAAGCTACGCTACAATACCGAGTTGCACAGCAGGCAACCGCCTGACGCCACCCCTATATCTATTGCCATGCGCCGACGATTGCTTGCGAGTTTGCCTTCACAGCATGTATCGTCAAGGACGCATAGGAGGCTTAGCCGCTGATGCGCATCAGTCAACTCGCCCAACAGATCAGAGAATCCCCCACGCTCAAACTCAACGAAGAAGCCATGCTCATGAAAGAGCGCGGCGCGCCGGTGATCAACATGAGCGCTGGTCAGCCCGCCAATAAAGCGCCCATTACGGCGATCCTTGGCTCGGCGGCCAAACTCAAGACCGGGGAGATGAAATATACGCCGGTAGATGGCCTGAGATCGCTCAAGCAGGCGATCATCCGTTACACGGAAGAGAATTACGGACGGTTGCCAGCGCCGGAGAATGTGATTGTTTCCACAGGTGCCAAACAATCCATTTTCAACGCCCTGTTCTCCATCCTCAATCCGCAGGACGAAGTGATCATCCTGGCCCCACACTGGGTCAGTTATCCGGAAATGGTGAAAATGTGCTACGGCGTGCCAGTGATCGTCACGCCCGAAGACGGCACTTTCTACCCGCGTTTTGAGGAGATCGAACGAGCGATCAGTTCCTATACCAGGGCGATCATCGTCAACAGCCCCAACAACCCATCCGGCGTGATGTATTCCGAAGAACTCATCGCCGACCTGGTTGATCTGTGCGAGCGGCGCGGCATCTACCTGATCATGGACGACATCTATCACAAACT
>DAOTZZ010000336.1:0-10845 GCA_034433965.1 Anaerolineae bacterium | reverse complement strand
GGTCGAAGCCATAGACGAAACCAATGTCGCCATTGAACACGTCTTTGTCGTAGTTGTTGCGCATCTGAATGACTTTGTCCCCAACGCGGAACAGTCGTCCGGCCAGGCGCCGTTCGGCTTTGCGCCCGTCCGGGTTGGGGTTGAGCGCTTGCTGCAACGCTTCGTTGAGCGCGGCCACGCCCACCGGCCCGCGATACATCGGCGCGAGCACCTGAATATCCGCCAGCGGATCGAGGCCGAAGCGCGCCGGAACCCGTTTGCGCACGATGTCTATCAGCAGATCGGCGGCTTTCTGCGGGTCTTCCTCGGCAAAGAGGAAGAAATCGCTGCCCTGGTTGGACGTATCCGGCAGTTCACCGCGGTTGATGCGGTGCGCGTTGGTGATGATCTGACTGGTCTCCGCCTGGCGGAAGATCACGTCCAGCCGTGTGACCGGCCCGATCTCCGCCGCGATCACGTCGTGCAGCACATTGCCTGCACCGACGCTGGGGAGTTGATCGGCGTCGCCCACCAGTAACAGGTGCGCATCGGGCGGAATGGCCTTCAGCAGGTGATAGAACAGCAGCAGGTCGATCATCGAGGCTTCGTCCACCACGATCATGTCCGCGTTGAGCGGGTTGTCCTCGTTGTGGACGAAGGCGCGTTCCGATGGGCTGAAGCCCAACATGCGGTGAATGGTGCGGGCAGGCTGCCCGGTCGCTTCGCTCAGGCGTTTGGCGGCGTGCCCTGTGGGCGAGGCGAGCAGGAACGAATGGCGCGTGCGCCCCAGGATGGTGATCAGCGCGCGCAGGGTGGTCGTCTTGCCCGTGCCAGGGCCGCCGGTGAGCACGCTGACCTTGTGCGTCAGCGCCGCGCGGACAGCGTCGCGTTGTTGCGCGGTGAGCGGCCCAGGCCCGCCCGCCGCGCTGTCCAGCAGAGCCGACCAATCCGCGCGGGCCAGGTCGGCCAGGCGACTGGCGGGCGTGCCCACCATCTGGCGCAAGCGCAGCGTGGCTCCGCGCTCGCTGTGATATAGGGCGGGCAGATAGACCGCTTCTACCTGTTCCAAGCCATCGGGGACGGGCACAGTCTCCAACATCACCTCACCGCGCCCGACCATCAGCCGCAGCGCCTCCTCGACGCGCTCCGCCTCGATGCCCAACAGTTCGGTCGCTGCTTCGACCAGCGCATCGCGCGGCAGGAAAACGTGCCCGTCGTCGGTCGCTTGGCCCAGCACATAGGCGATGCCCGCCGCCATGCGCCCCGGCGCGTCGGGCGGCAGGCCCAGGTCTTGCGCAATCTTGTCGGCAGTCTTGAAGCCGATGCCGAAGATGTCCGCCGCCAGCCGATACGGATCGCGGCTGACGATGGCGATGGCCTGATCGCCGTAGTGCTTGTATATTTTGACGGCCAGGCCGGTGCTGATGCCATGCCCCTGCAGGAACAGCATCACCTCTTTGATGTGTTGCTGCTCGACCCACGCTTCGGCAATCAGGCGGGCGCGGTGTTTGCCCACGCCGTCTACTTCCAGCACGCGCTCCGGTGTGCGGTCGAGAATGTCGAGCGTCTCTTCGCCAAACTTGTCCACGATCTTCTGGGCGGTGATCGGGCCGATACCCTTGATCAGGCCGCTGCCCAGGTAGCGGCGGATCGCCTCAACCCCTGCCGGACGAATCTGGGTGACTACCTCGGCGCGAAACTGCCGCCCATACTGCGGATGATTGATCCACTCCCCTTCCAGCCGCACACTCTCGCCGGGTTGTAGCTCTGGCATAGTGCCGACGACTGTGATCAACGGATCGCGCCCCAACAGCAATTGCTGGGGACGCAGACGCAGCACGCAGTAGTTGGTTTCTGGGTTGTAATAAGTGATGCGCTCCACCGAGCCAGTCAGGGTGTCCAGGGTACCTGCCATCTCCGCTGCGTGCGCCACAAACTCATTTGCCAGACGTTCAGCCTGGGTTATTCTACCCCACAGACTCGTTTGCAGGCAGCGAAAGGGAGAGCGCCTCATGAGCGACACCGTACTGTTGCATTATGAAGAGCAGGGGACAGGGCAACCTGTAGTGCTCCTGCACGGCTACCCCCTCGATCACACCATCTGGCGGGCGCAGATGGCCGCCCTCAGCGACTCCTTCCGCGTCATCGCGCCCGACCTGCGCGGTCACGGCCAGAGTCCGGCACCGGCAGGGGAATATCCGATGGAAACGCTGGCCGCCGATGTGTCCGCCCTGCTGGATCGGCTGGGCATCGCTCAGGCGGTGTGGGTGGGGCACAGCATGGGCGGCTATGTGGCACTCGCCGCACTGCGAACCATGCCAGAGCGTGTCGCCGGGCTGGTGCTGTGCGCGTCGCATCCCTTCGCCGATCCGCCGGACAAAGCGCAGGCGCGCCGCGACAATGCCCGTCGCGCCCTGGCCGAGGGCACCGCTGCCGTCGTCAGCGGGATGCTCGCTTCGCTGTTCAAGCCGGGTACCAATCTGGAGAGCATTCCGGCGCACCGCGTGCGGACGATCATGCTCAGCACGCCGGTGCAGGGGGTGGCTGGCGTGCTGTCGGGCATGGCGGCGCGCCCCGATTCTGTGGACTTGCTGCGCGCGCCTGTTCCACCGAAGGCGCTCATCGCCGGGCGCGACGATCAGATCATCCGGCTGACTGAGCTGCAGGCCTTGACGGCGCAGATACCACACCTGAGCCTGCGAGTGATTGACGATGCGGGACACCTGCCCATGATCGAGCAGCCGGACGCCACGACCGCTGCCCTGCGCGACGTGCTGTCCTACTGGAAGCGGTAGAAGTGATAGAGCCGGTTGCCGGATAGCACATACATGTTGTTGCGCACCACGGCGTCGGCGTAGAAGGCACGCGCTTCTTTGAAGGCGTCGAGCAGGTTGCGCGGACGGTAGCCCTGGTTGAACGTGCCCGCCCAAGAAGTCTCGTAGATGGTCTCGCCCGCCGGGTCTACCACGTACAGATTGCGCGAGGCCGGGTCGTTGTCCACAAACAGCGCTGCCCCGCTGCTGATCGCCCCCGGCGGGCGCTGACGGAACTCAAAAGGCTGCTCCTCGGCGATACCCTGCACATTGCGCCGATAGCGGCGCACCGTGCCATCGGAAAACAGAATGTAGACCGCGCCGTCGTCGCTGATCCCGAAGTCCACTGCGTCCGCCAGGTTGGGGAGCTGTTCGCCGTTGAAGTATTCTTCTGGCGCGTTGGGGTAGCTCTCTGCTCCGGCGGGGGGCACATAGCGCCAAATCTGGTTGGCCGCGCGATCCAGCACGTACAGATTACTGCGATACACAGCCAATGCCACCGGCTCCTGCCAACGCCCTTCAGTGACCAGTTGCTGGGCGTTGGTGAAGTACGTTGGCGAATAGGCGACCAGCAGACCGTTGGCATCCAGCGCCACCAGCACGTTCTTGGGACGGGTGCCGCCATCGGCCAGCCACTCGATATCCACGATGCGCCCCACGGTGAAGTTGCCCGTCGCCCCGCTGATCGTCTGTCCCGTCCAGATCACCGCCTTGTCGCCGCTGTCGGAGAGACCGTCCCCCCGTTCGTTGAGCGTGCCGTGATAGACGACCCCGTTCCGCCGGTCGAGAGCATACAGATCAACACCCCCGTGCACCACCAACGCGGCCATGTCGGCGTCGCGCGGATAAGTATGGAGTAGTCGCAGGTCGCGCCGCACTACATCGTCGAAGCAATCGAGGTAATTCTGCGCGTCGGCGCGCATGACCAGTACATGGGGGTCGTTGGGGCGCAGACCGTCGGCCAGTTCGGTCAGGTGTAGCACTTCCATCCACAGGGGGCGCAGCGCCTGATTGTCGCACTTGCCTTCAGAAAGGCGCATCGCCTCGGCGTGCTTTGCCTTCGCAAGGTCTACGTACTGCTCGAATTCGCTTTTCTCCTGCCCCAGCAGGGCCATGCCGACTGCCGCCAGCACGATGACCACCGGGATCATCACCGCCAGGCCGATGGCGACGTTGGTGGGGACGCCCTGGCGCTTCTCGCCCTCTGGTTCCGGCACCAGACGATCGAGCACGGCGGTCAGGAAATCCACTATTGTCAATGCCACGATCAGCAAGGCGCGCACTCCCCGTCTGGTGCGCCGCCCCAGCGCCGCCCGCGCTCGATCCAGTGCTGACGGTCCGGCGGGCGGGGCGTCGGCAGGGATGGACGACGCTTCTTCGGCGCTATCCGGCAGGACGACTGACACCACGCGGCGCAGGGCGTCCTGCACACGTTCCAACCGCGAATGCCGTTCGGCAGCGGAAAGGGGCGTCTGCTCCCCCTGCGCCTGCGGTGCCGCCGGGGCAGGGGACGGCTCTGGTTCGGCAATAGGGGGCGCATCCGTCGGCGCGGGTGTCGCCAGCGCAGGCGGTTCGTCCACGGGTTCTTCCCCGAAGGCCGGCGAGGGCGCAGACTCAGGCGGCGCGATCTCCTCTGCCGCTGCTGCCTTAGTGGCTACTGCTTCCTCGGCCTGTGCTGCCGGGAACGCAGGTTCGGCAGCCCGGTCGCTGCCAGGGGCGAGGGCTTCCGGTTGAGGAACTTCCGGGCGCAGGCGGCGCGGTTCGCGCGGGCAGATCGGCAGCGCGTATGCCTCGATCTCCGGTGTGCCCGGCGCGACGAACTCGATGGCGCTCACTGCCATATGCTGACTGCTGAGCGCCTTCAGTCGCTCCAGCACAGTGGGCAGGTTGGCTCCGCCCAGCACCACCTCAAACGTCGTGGTGGGGGCATATTGCAGGCTTTCGTCGCACAGCAGCATGGTCTGCCCCGGCGCGACCACGAAACGGGCCAGTTGTAGCTCTGGCGTGTCCGCTGTGCCCAGAGGGGACAGGGCCATCTCCAGGGGATCGGAGCGATCCTGCGGGAAGAACATCAGCCCGTCCGCGCCGTACCATACCACGAACGTCTGTCCGGCCCGCGCCAGGTACAGGTCTTCGCCATGCAACGCCAGCGCCAGGGCATTGACCGGCCCGCCCTGCGCCCCTTCGAGGATGTGCTGATTGACAGCGCTGAGGGCTTCGCGCAGCCCGCCGGTGATCCCACCGCTGCTGCCGAAATAGACATCGGCGGCCAGATGTGCCAGCTCTTCATAATAAGTCGCCGGTGCGCGCGACTTGCCATGCGGCGTGATCAGGGCGAAGAAAGCGTGACCTTCGCGCCCGCGCCCGGCCCGGCGGGGAGCCATCTCCGCCAACGCGCCAGGGGGGGGCGTCCGCACCGCCCGTCCGCCAACGACCAACACATGTCCTGCCCGCGCCTGCACCTTTTCCGGCATACGATCACCCTCGTCTGCTAACTCAAGCGCCCGGCTCACCGCTTTCATTGTACCGCATGTGGCCGCGCAGAGCAGAAGGGCGCGGGCGGCAGGGGCGTTCGCGTTTCGGGGCAGTGGTCTTGAACCGCGGAGCGCAGAGGAAAAAGACGGCTCAAAGACCTCTGTATCATTCTCTGCGGCTTCTGTGCTGAATTCTTTCTCAGGGATACGCCCGCCCAGGCGATATGTGCTGCCATGCCCGTCCGGCATATCTGTGTAGCGCAGCTATGCTATAATGCAGACATACAAGGGTGCGGGTATTTGCAGCAGGGACTCACACAAGGGGGAGCGTCATGTCTCAGACCATTCTGATCGTTGACGATGACGCTGAGTTGCGGATGCTTTATCGCCTGATCCTGGAGCGCGAAGGGTACACGGTGGCCGAAGCTGCCAACGGGATGGACGCGCTCCGTTATCTCAACACCCAGACGCCCGACCTGATCATCATGGACGTGCTGATGCCTTTGCTCGGCGGTGAAGGCGTGATGCGCAAGTTGCAGCAGTCGCCTGTCCTCGACAACGTGCGCATCATTGTCCTGACCGCCTATCCCCGTTTTCGCGATTCTGCCCTTTTCCTGCGCGCCGACCAATTCCTGGTCAAGCCGGTCACGCCCCAGCAGATTGTCGCAGCCGTGCGCGCGACTCTCGCCGATCAGCCCTATGACGGGTGAAGTCGGCCAACCGTCAGCGGGCGATGTTTTCTGCCATAATCCACGTGCTATAATAGCGCCCCGTCAGTCAGCGGAGGCCAGAGCGTCATGAAGGCAGTCCATGTGGTGCGGCACGTCTGGCGGGTGGGACTTGGCCTGCTCATCGTGCTTGGCGGGGTGAGCGGGATGGTCACCGCGCAAGGGCCGACTCCCACGCCAGCCAGCATGGTGCTGGCGACGGTGGCCGTCGAGCGCGCTTACGTCTTTGCTCGTCCGGAACGCACTGCCGATCCGCTAACCTACATCTATCAGCGCGAGCAATGGCCGGTGCTCGGTCGGACTGATGATGGCCGCTATTTGCTGGTGCAGGTGGAGTCTGTGCAGGGGTGGGTGCTGGCGGCGCAGATGGAGATCAGCGGTGATCTGGTCCGTGTGCCGGTGCTGAGCGGCACGCCGCTGCCCGTCACAGCTACCCTTCAGCCGACGCAGACGCAGGCGAGCGAGACCGCAACCCCTGCGTCCCTGCCTACACGTACCCCGTTGCCGACGCGCACGCCTGCGCCCACGCTCGACCCGACGGCGCTCGCTTTGGCGGGAACTCCCACACCTACCAGCGCGTTGCCGCCCGTGTTGCCGGGCAAGCCGCCGCCGCTGACCCTTGATCTGCCAGAGGGCTGGGAGGCCGTGCACCTGGAAGTGCCTTTCCGCTCCTTCGATGGGCAGACACGCAGCGTGGCTCTCTCCGTCTACTATGGCCCGCTGAGCGCCGGCGCACGGGGTTATATCTACCTCTACTGGGGCTTTCCCAATGTGGTAGACTTCGACGGGGAGTACAACCTGTGGGCCGACGGAGTGCAGTTGCTGCGCGGTTCGCTGGTGGGCGATAGCTGCAACCTGGGTCTGGACGAGCAGCGCACCTTCAAGGTGGGCGGCCTGGAAGGCGTAGGTACTTATTACGCGGCGGTATCCTGCGCCGACGAAGAAGACACGACTGGCTGGTTCGCTGTGCTGCGCGTCCATGAGGGCAGCTACGCCTTCTTCACTGCCGTGGAACCGTTCGATGCCCTGGTGGATCAGCGGATGGCCCTGCAGGCCATTCTGGATAGCGTGCAGTTCCTGCCGCCGGATGTTGAGTGAAACTCGCCAATAGCGGATGGCTCTTGACCCAACCGCGCCTGTTGCGGTATGGTGAGGTCCGGCGGCGTACAACGCAGGAGCGAACGGAAAGCAGTGGTGGCCAAGCTCGATCAGGTGATTGTGGTAGATGTTGAAGCGACATGCTGGGAGAGCGGTCCACCTCCCGGCCAGGAGTCAGAAATCATCGAAATCGGCGTCTGTGTGCTGGATTTGCAGACTGGCCAGCGGGTGACTCAGGCGAGCATTCTTGTCCGGCCAGAGCGTTCGGAGGTCAGCCCGTTTTGCACGCAACTGACTTCGCTAACGCCCAGACAGGTCGCGCGGGGCGTATCGTTCGCCTACGCCTGTCGTCTGTTGCGCGAGCGGTATAAGACGGGTGACCGGCTATGGGCCAGTTACGGCGACTCCGACCGGCGCATGTTCGAAGCCCAATGCGCCGCCCGCGGCGTCCCCTACCCGTTCGGCCCGGCGCACCTGAATGTGAGGACGTTGCTGGCCGTGCTGCATGGCCTGCCATACGAGCCGGGTCTGATGGCTGCGCTACAGATGATGGGGCTGCCGCCTGAAGGTCGCCATCATCGGGGTGTGGACGATGCGTGCAACACGGCGCGGTTGCTGGCTTCGCTCATCCTGCATCATCGTGGCATTCTGTTGCCTGCCTAGAGATTTTTATGAGCTTGCGCGGAGTATTTTTCCCTCACCCCTAAATCCCCTCTCCCCCGCGATTGCGTTGCGGGGCGAGGGAACTTCCAGTCTCTTGCAGGAATGCGCCCCCTCAGCACGCCGCGGGAGAAGGGGTTGGAGGGTGGGGGCGAAAAAAAGCGCATGACATGCTCTGGCCTATCGTCGTCGCTCTAGCTGACAGGGAAGACTTGTGACACGGCTGATCATTCTCTCATTGCTCGTCCTGATTGTGCTGGCTGGCGCTGGGCTGGCCGCAGCGCAGGCTCCCGCGACCAGTCCAGTCAGCATCAGCTACGACTTCAAGTGGATTCGCCAGGGCACTGTGGGCATTGTGCGCGTCACTGGCCCCGGCCTGACCGACGTGCGCGCCGTTTTCCAGGAGCGCGTCCATCCCTTCTATTGGGATGGGCAGCGCTTTGTGGGGCTGATCGCCGCCGATATGGAGCAGGACGTGGGCAACTACCCCCTGCAGGTGTGGGTGCGCTATCAGGATGGTTCGTCGGAGCGCATAGACAAGACCATCGAGATCAACTATGGCGAGTTTGGCCGGGCGGATGTGGTGTTGCCGGCGTCGCTGATGCCCCTGCTCGATCAGCAGGTGGAAGATGACGAGATGGCTCGCCTGGACACGTTCTTCCGACGCTTCACGCCGGAGCGCTACTGGGCCGACGATGGGTTCGTCATCCCCAGCGCCAACCCGCAGATTGGGCCATTTGGCACCTGGCGGCTGTACAACGGGACGGTCTGGCGGCGGCACACCGGCCTGGACATCCGCATGCCCATTGGCACCCCGGTCACGGCGACGGGTAGCGGGCGCGTCGTGCTGGCGACGACGCTGGCCATTCGGGGCGGCTATGTGCTCATCGATCACGGCTGGGGCGTCTATAGCGGCTATGCGCACCTGTCGGAACCCCTGGTGGTGCCGGGGCAATGGGTGCGCCAGGGAGACGTGATCGGCCTGAGCGGGATGAACGGGCGTTCGGCGGGCGCGCACCTGCACTGGGAGATGGTCGTCGGCGGCACCTGGGTAGACCCGGAGCAGTTCGTCTCGCTGGGGCTGGGAGCAACCGCCAAAGAGGGGTAGGGCTGGATGCCACATCACTTCCGTGAATGGTTGATTGGGCCGCCGCTGCCCACTTATCGTCTGGCCGATGAGCGGCTGGATAAACTTCGGGCCCTGGCTGCTCTTTCTCCAGACGCGCTTTCCTCGATTGCGTACGCAAACCAGGAAATTTTCCTGGGATTGGTGGTGGCAGGATCAGCGGGATTATCGCTGTCGTGGGGAATTGGGCTGGCGATCGCCACTCTGCTGGTCATTGTGGCGCTCTCGTATTCTCAGACGATCCTGGCTTATCCCGGCGGAGGTGGATCGTACACCGTCGCTCGCGAGAATCTGGGGCCGCTCCTGGGCCTGATTGCTGCCGCCGCCTTGCTGATTGACTATGTGCTGACGGCAGCGGTCAGCCTGACAGCCGGCGTAGCGGCGATTGCCTCCGCCTTTCCGGGCCTGTGGCCCTACCGTATACCCTTGTCACTCGCCCTGCTGGTCATTATCACCCTTGCCAACCTGCGCGGGATGCGCGAATCCGGCACGCTGATTGCCATCCCTGTCTATCTATTTGTGGGCTGCTACCTGGCGATGCTGGGTTATGGGCTTGGGCGAGCTATCGTCGAGGGGCCAGGGACGTGGCAGCACACTGCGCCGCCGGCGACCCGTTCCCTGACCCTGTTCCTGGTGCTGCACACCTTTGCATCGGGGAGTACAGCCCTCACGGGGGTCGAGGCGATCAGCAATGGGGTGCCGATCTTCCAAAAGCCAGAGGCCAGGCACGCCCGCCAGACTCTGGCGCTGATGACGCTGCTGATGGTGTTTTTGTTCCTGGGCAGCATAGGCCTTACTCAATACTTTGCCATTATCCCTGGCGCAAACGAGACGATCCTTTCTGCCCTGGCACGACGTATTGTCGGATCGGGCATCCCCCATGTGGTCATCCAGACCTCAACCTTGTTGATCCTGGCTGTTGCTGCCAACACCAGCTTTGCCGGATTTCCGCGCCTGGCATCAATCCTGGCCCAAGACGGTTATGCACCGCGCCAGCTTTCGTTTCTGGGCGATCGGTTGGTCTTCTCCAACGGTATGTTTCTGCTGGCCAGTCTGACAGGGTTGCTGATCATCGTCTTTGGGGGCGACACCCATGCTTTGATCCCCCTGTTTGCGGTAGGTGTCTTTCTGGCGTTCGCTCTTTCTCAGGCGGGTATGGTGGTGCATTGGGTCCGTCTGAAGGGCGCTGGCTGGCGGACGAAAGCGCTGGTAAACGGGATAGGCGCCTTCACCATGACGGCAACATTGCTGGTGGTGGCTGCCAGTAAATTCCTTGAAGGCGCATGGTTCGTCATTCTGCTGATCCCTCTGCTGGTGCTTGTGTTCCGCACGGTAAACAACCATTATCGGGAAATCGCACGCGAGCTCACCCTCCGCGACGCTGTGCCTCAGCCGATCCACCCTAGCCCTCCCCGCGTTGTTCTGCCGATCTCTGGTGTTCACCAGGGTGTGGTGGAGGCGTTGCGCTACGCGCTCTCGATCTCCAATCATGTCACGGCAGTCTATGTGGAGATCAACCCTGGAGCCGCGGAACCCGTGCGCCAGGCGTGGGCCAAATGGGGGCAGGGGGTACCCTTGGTGGTGCTGCCATCTCCCTACCGATCGGTGGTGGGGCCAATTCTGGAATATCTGGATCAGACCGATCGCGAATACAACGACGGTCAGCTTTCCACGATTATTTTGCCTGAGTTTGTTCCGGCCAAATGGTGGCACAATTTGCTGCACAACCAGACTGCCTGGCTGCTCAAGATCGCCCTGCTCTACCGCCGACGGCGCATGGGCAAAGTACGCGCTATCATTGATATTCCACTGTTCTTGCGAAAGTGATCCTCATGCAACCCTGGGAAATCCTGGCGACTCAGAAGCTGCTCGACTGTTCGCCCTGGCTGCGCGTCAGCGCAGAGCACGTGCGGCTGCCCAACGGGCACGAGATTGCCGCTTTCTATCACATTGACATGCCCGAATGG
>DAOTZZ010000335.1:0-2503 GCA_034433965.1 Anaerolineae bacterium | reverse complement strand
AGCGCAAAGGGCACCCAGATGGGGTCGGTGCCGCTGATCAGGCGGGCGATGGACTGCGCAATGTCGGTCTTGCCGTTGCCGGGCGGGCCATAGAGGAAGATCGAGGTATTGGCGTTGAGCGCCGGCCCAATACGCCGGTGAAAGCCGTCCGGCAACACCAGGTGCGCCAGGGCCTGCTGTACGCGCTGCGGCGAGATCTGCAGGCGCTGCTGAGTTTGCAGGGTGATGACCCGCGCGTACTTTTCCACAGGCACAGGGGCAGGGCCAATGTACTGCGTGCGCGAAAAGGCGTCGCGGGCGCGTTTGGTGCCTTCCTCGGACAGGCTGTAACTGTAGCCCAGGCGCCCTACGCCGCTGGCGCTGACCACCTCAACGAGATGATCTTCCTGCAGGCGCAGCAACAGGTGATCCAGCAGCTTGAGTTCGAGCCGCGTCACATCTCCGAAACGGCGCAACGACACTTCGCCTTCATTGAACATCATGCGCAGCATGATGTCCACGATCAGCCCTGGCGAGATGTCGAGTTCCGACGGATGAAGCGGTGCGCGCAGCAGTTCGCGCAGAGTTTCGTCAACCCCCTGGACTTCTACCCCGGCGTATGCTTCCATGTGATTTTTGTCTGCCCACTCGTCCTCAAGCGGAATGTTAATCGGTTCGCTCATCACCAGACCCCTTCTGCGTCCAGCACGAACAGATAGTACCGGGGCCGTCTGCTTTTGTCCTGCCCACAACCAGGAAAAGATGCCCTACCCGCCTGTCCATGCACTGCTGGCATGATTATAGCTGCGATGTCCATAGTATGCTGATGCCGGACTCCTCTATAATTAGAAAGGATGTATACAAAACCTGTCAGGTTACTTTCGTACCTGATGGAAGTCACACCCTGGAGTCAGCCCGTGCTGAACGCTCCTCGCCCCCAAAAACCACCATTGCCAGACGCGCCGCCCTGCGCTATAGTGAGCGCGTTGTCCGCACAACCATGAGATCGTCAGCACCGTTGAGTACACCGACCATCTACGAACCGCTGGATCCCACCGCCGAGATTTTCACTCAGGTGCCGCAGCCCCGGCTGAGCACCCGCCGTTCGGTGCTGCGTGAAGTGATCGAGACGGCGTTGTTGGTCGCCGCCATCTATGCCTTTGTCAACCTGGCGACAGCGCGTTTCGTCGTAGACGGGCACAGCATGTTGCCCAATTTCGACACCGATCAGTTCATCATCGTCAGCCGCCTGTCGTACATCCTTGGCGAGCCGCGACGCGGGGACGTGGTCGTCTTTCATTATCCCTTGCAGCCCGACCGCGACTTCATCAAGCGTGTGATCGGGTTGCCGGGCGAGACGGTGACCATCCTGGAAGGGCGCGTCTACATCAACGGCAAGCTGCTCGACGAGCCGTATATCCAGAGCTTCTGCCGGGGCAAGTCCTGCGATGGCGAATGGACTGTTGGCCCCAATCAGGTTTTCGTGCTGGGCGACAACCGCAACGCCAGCAAGGATTCGCAGGACTTCGGGCCGGTGGATCGCAAGTACATTGTGGGGCGCGCCTTCTTCCGCTACTGGCCGCCTGAAGACTGGGGCCTGATCCAGCACTGGACGTATGACGACAACGGCGCTCCCATGCCCACCTACACGCCCACCAGTCCGCCCACGCCCACGCCAGAGGGGACGCTCACACCGACCCCCTGGGGGCCATTCTAGGACGATACCCTGCCGTTTCAGGCAGTCCAGAGGAGTACCCATGACCGAGGAAACCTGCCCGGCCTGTCTGGTTGGTCGGCTCAAAGCCACTACCGCTACTTACGTGGAAGTCTACCAGGGGACGCTGATCCAGGCTCCGAATACCGCAGCCTGGCGCTGCGACACCTGCGGCCAGGTCTATTTCGACGAAACCGCCATTCAGCGCCTCAACGCGCTGATCGGCACCGGCGGCCTGCCGCCCAATCGCCCGGCTCCTTCGGCCTGGGAGAACAGCGTCACGAACGACGGGCCATCGCCGCTCACCCGCCCGCGCTCCGGCTAGCCTGGGGGGAAGTCTATGGCGATCAATCTATGGCACAGACTGCCTCCGGGGCCGGAAATTCCGCAGCGGGTCTACTGCGTGGTGGAGATTCCCAAAGGTAGCCGCAACAAGTACGAGTACAGCAAAGTCGCCGGCGTGATCAAGCTGGATCGCGTGCTGTATAGCCCGATGCACTATCCCAGCGACTACGGTCTGATCCCGCAAACCTATGCCGAAGATGGCGACCCGCTCGACATCCTGGTGATGGTCAACGAGCCGACGTTCGCCGGCTGCGTGATCGAGGCACGGCCGGTCGCCATCTTTCACATGATCGATCGCGGCGATCCGGACGACAAGATTCTGGCTGTGCCCGCCACCGATCCGCTCTTCGACGACTATCACGACATCGGCGACGTGCCGCGGCATTTCCTCAACGAGGTGGCGCACTTCTTCCAGACCTACAAGCAGTTGCAAGGGATCGAGGTCACGCCAGTCGGCTGGGAGAA
>DAOTZZ010000334.1:0-17992 GCA_034433965.1 Anaerolineae bacterium | reverse complement strand
CAATAGTTCGCGGTCGCCTTCGGCGCGGGCCAGCAACTGATCGCGCTCGGTGCGCAGCGCCGTATTCTCCGCCAGCAGACGGTCGCGCTCGGCTTCGATGGCCGCGCGGGTCTCGTGCAGCTGCTTGAGTTCGACCTGCGCCTGATTCAGTTCGAAGAGGACATCTTCCAGTTCGCCCTGCACCACCGTCGCCTCGGCGATCAGGCGCGCGCGCTGGTCGTACCACTGATCCCGCGCCTTCAGCAGTTCGTCGCGCTCCAGACGCATCTGATCGCGCTGCTTGACCAGCGCTTCACGGTCAGCGGCGAGCCGACGCAGGTCGGCTTCCAGCGCCGAGAGTTGCGCTTCGCGCTCGGCTTCGCGGGCCAGCTTGTCTTCGAGCTTCTTGCGCTCGGCCAGCAACAGGTCGCGCTCCTTGGCGATCTTCTCGGCGCGGGCCTTGTAGTAGCTGCGCTCGTCGTTGAGCTGACTGAGTATCTTGGCAAAGGCCCCCGGCCCACCCTCGATGCCCAGGGCGCGCAGTTGCGCCTGCACCTCCTCCAGCGCGTGCTGTAATTCGTCGCGCTCGGCGGCCAGACGGGCCTTGTCCTCGCTGAGTTCCGCCAGCATCTCGCGCAGCGCTCCTGGCACTGCGGCTTCCCTGGCCTCGCGAATCTCCTGAAGCTGCCGTTCGAGCTTGGCTTTCTGCACCTGCAACTCGTCGCGCTCGCGCTTGAGCGCTTCGATCATGGTGCTGTAGACATCGGTGTCGCCCGCGCCGATCGCGCCGATCAACGTCGCCTGTGCTTCCTGCAACGCTTTGGCCAGCCGCTCGCGCTCCGCCGCCAGTTCCAGCCGCTCGCGCGACAGCGCCTCAATGCGCTGCGTGATGGACATGGCCTCGTCGCCGCCTTCGACCAATTGGGCCAGACGGCTGCGCTCGTAGTCCAGTTCCAGTTGCAGATCGCGCACGCGCCGATTGAGTTCGGCGATCTGCTCCTGCGCCAGTTCCAGGCTGGCCTGCATCTCGCGGCGGGCAGCCAGCACGCTCTGCGCGTCGAGCGCTTCGGGCGTGGCATCCTGGACGATAGTCTTGATGGCCTCGTCGGTGGCGTCCAGGCGAATGCGCTGCGCGGCCCGGCTAAGCGTGAGCAGCCGCGCGGCGACCGGAGCCAACCCTTCCAGCAGGCTGGTCTCTGTGGCAGTCAGTTCGCGGTTGGTATAGGGCAGGCCCACGATCGCCACACCCACCACCTTACCGCTGCGCAGCAGGGGCTGTACGTAGGCCGGCCCAAGCTGACTGATGTCCAGGCGCGTATACAGGTCTACCAGTTCGTCCACATTACGGTCGGGCAGCAGGACTCGCTGCATCCGCTCGGCCAGCGCCTCGCGCACCGTCGGTTGTTCGTCCAGGTTGAGCGCCAGCCCAGGGATGAGGCGTTGCTGAATGTGGTCGTAGGCGGCCAGCACATCCGCCCAGTGACCATCGTCCGGCGTCACCAGCACGGCCACGTCGGCCTTGAGCACGCTGGCGATGGCCGACGCGATCTGCCGGGGAATCTGCTCCGGATCTTCCTTCTCCAGCATCAGACCAATGGCTTTAAGCAGAGTCATAGACTCGGAAGTATCCGGCCCGCGGACGCGCACTCCCATCGGACGTGGCGCTTCGGGCACGGGCACCGCCGCCTGAGGCCGCGAAATCGCCTCCGCGTATTCCGCCACTTCGTCAATGGCCGCCGTCAGCCGTTCCAGCACCAGCCGGTAGATGACGATAGTCACCACCGGCATCGCCGTCAGAAAGGCCAGCCGTAGCGCGCCGGACGTGTGACCGTCCAGTTGATCGCTGCTCATGCGGGCCACGGTGTAGCTGTAACCGATCAACAGCACGGCGAAGAAGATCAGCTTGAGGGGAATGTCCGCCGTCTGACCGTAACGCGTGACCAGCAATGCCATCAGCCCCAGGATGAGCAGGTCGGGAGCAAACGTCCAGGCGAAGCCCAGGGCGTGCTTATTGAAATCGTGCGTTGCGGCCAGGTCGTGCCACTGCACCGCGGTATAGGCATAGGCGATCGCCAGGATGCCCGACAGCGCCGCGACTGCCCACCACAGCCTGTTCTCACGACGAGGGCTGTCAGCAGCCAGCAGTGCCGCGCCAACCAGCAGCACGACCTCGGCGTTGACCGCGCGCTCCAGCGGCGGCAACACCGCTTCCGCGGGCGTATCGGTGATCAGCGCGTACAGCCCGCCGACGCCCATCGCGATCCAGGTCAGCAGCACGGCGGTGAGCAGGATGGCATAGCGCCCGGCGGCCTTTTCCGCTGGCCCGCGCAGGCGTTGCCCCAGCGCCATGAGCATAGACGCCTGGCTGATGGCGATCACCGCCAGGAAGTAAATCAGTTCGCCCGTCGGCTCAACAAACAGATTCAGGAATTCGGGCGCGGAGTCCATCTCTTCCCCCCGAAGGTCATAGACCGCAGCAGGCACCAGGCTGCCAGCGATCAGGCCGCGCACTTGCCCAACGCGACCAGCGATTGTCTCCCGTTGCTGATCCCCGCCAGCGTGCCAGGCTCAGTATAGCACACCCCATCCCCTGCCGCGCACGCCTTGCTGCCCGGTAAGAGCACGGTTTACGGAAGGCCATTATACAGCAAGGCGGGGCTTTTGGCATTTCGCCACCCGCGCGGTAAACTTCCCGCAGCATTCGCCGAAACGACCAGGGGGGCCACGTGGCGCGGTTAGGGCGCACCTGTTGGCCTCTCTGCTTTGTCAGGCATTTACTGCGCAAGCGAGGAATCATGGTTTCGCCGACTGACCAGAGCGGGCCCAGGCGCTGGGTGCGGCGCGTGGCTGCGTTGCTGCGCCGTTACCCTGCCCTGGGGATGACTGTGCAGAGAGCCGTTCGCCTGTTCCAGCCTCGCTTCACAGCGGGAGTGGTGGGCGTGCTGCGCCATCCTCAGCGCCAGCAAGTCTTGCTGGTGGAGCATGTCTATCATGCACGGACTCCCTGGGGACTGCCCGGCGGCTGGATGAATCGCGGCGAAGACCCATCGCGCACCATCGAGCGCGAATTTGCCGAGGAAACGGGCCTGCAGGTGCGGGTAGTGCGGCCCCTGCTGGTCGTGCTGGGCACCAAATGGCACCGGCACCTGGACATCGTCTTTCTGGTAGAGCCAGTAGCAGCCGATCAGCCCATCCGGCTATGTGACGAACTGCTGAGCTATCGCTGGGTCTCGGCGGACGACCTGCCGCCGTTGGTGAGCCTGCACCGCCGGGCCATCGAACTGGCTTTGCAAGACGAGCCGGCAGCAGGGTGAGGGTGAAGACCAGACCTGGGAGATGGAGCACGTATGATGGACTACGGGCGACTGGGAGAACGCCGACGCGGGTTTCAGTTTCCCCTGCTGGAGATTGTCTCGTCGCTGCTGCTGCTGGCTGCGATCGTCGTCACCATGCTCGAACTGATCGCCTACAGCGAGCAGCGCAACTCGCTGCCGACCGATCTCACGGTAGCAGGGATTGCCGTGGGCGGCCTCAGCGAGGCCAATGCCCGCGCTCGCTGGGAGAACATCTACCTCAAGCAGCCCATCTATCTGTACTATGGCAGCAGCCCCATTGTGCTCTATCCGGAAGAAATCGGCTTCCGCGTGGCGAGCGAGGCCATGCTGGCCGAAGCGCGCGCTCAGAGCACCCGCGCCCAGGACTTCTGGGTGGGCTTCTGGAACTACCTGGAACGCCGACCGGTCGCCGCAGTGAGCGTGCCCTTGATCGCCGACTACCCCGAAGGCGCGGTACGCGAATATCTGCAAGGCATCGCCGCCCGCTACGATGCGCAGCCCGGCGGGGCCGCCTATAACCTGGACACGCTGACCTTCGGCATGGGCACCGCGGGCAAACGGCTGGACATAGACACGGCGATCCCGCTGGTTGAGCGCGCGCTCTTCGACCCCGAACCGGCTAACCGCCGGGTGGTGCTGCCCATTATGGAGGTGCGCGCCGGTGCGCAGGACATGACCACACTGCGCCAGGCGATTCTCGATCTGATGGGGCGCATGGGCTTCGATTACGACGGCCCGCAGACGCTGGCTTCCGTCTACATCATGGACTTGGGCACCGGCGAGGAAGTTTCTATCCTGGCCGACGTGGCGCACAGCGCCCACAGCGTGATCAAAATCCCGATCATGATCAATCTGTTTCGCAAAGAACTGCTGGTCAGCGCCGAGGAAGCCTATCTGCTGGCCGAATCCATCCTGTGCAGCAACAACTCGGCCTCCAACTACCTGATGCAACTCTCCGGTGAGGGCGACAGCTTCGAGCCGCAGTTGCGCGACGGACTGCGCCAGGTGTCGTGCACAGCTCAGCAAGTCGGCGCGCTGCACACCTATATCAGCGCCCCGCTCTACGTGGCCGACCGCGCCTATGAGTTCGAGGCAGCAGTCTGCCGCCCTTCGACCCCGGCCAACACCGCCTACAACGCCAACCCCGACCCCTATGCGCAGACCACCGCCCAGGACATCGGCCTGCTATTGACGCAGATTTACGACTGTGCCTATCACAACAGCGGGCTGCGAGCCATTTACCCCGACGACATCACGCAGACCGAATGCCAGCAGATGCTAGAACTGCTCAGTGGCAACCGCATTGATCGCCTGCTAGAACTGGGCCTGCCGCCGGGCACGCGCATCGCCCACAAGAACGGCTGGGGCTTCGAGACCAGCGCCGACGGCGGGATTGTCTTCTCGCCAGGCGGGGACTACGTGATCGTGGTCTTCACCTGGGAACAGGACACCGACGGCAACGGCCTGCCCACCCTGCTGAGCTGGGAAGTGATCGAGGAAATCAGCCGCCTGACCTACAACTACTTCAACCCCGATGCGCCACTGCTCACCCGCCGCGAGCCGATCAACCCCTATGGCGCGATCGAGTGCGTGTCGTTCATGTCGCCCGAAGACGTGAATCTCAACGACATCAACCAGAATCGGCTGGACGAAAACGGCCTGCCTCTGCCGACGGCCTGCTACGGCGGGGCCGGACACTGCAAGCCGTTCGATAACTGGGGGCGCGGCACAGAACAGGGCATGTCAGCGCAATAACACCGTCGCCAGGGCTGCTTCCAACTGCGCGCGCAGGTCAGCCGCATCGTGATACACGACGGTCGCCGCCGCCAGCCCGCCGACCGTCGTGGAAGGCTCGGCGGTGACCTGTCGCACGTACACGATCGGCTTGCCCAGCGCCGCCGCCATGCCTACCTCGATCCCCACCCCAATCGCTTTGTAGCTCACTTCGGCAATCAGCAGGTCGGCGGCGCGCACTTCGCGCAAAGTCGTCGCCATCATGATCGCCGCTTCATCCGGACGAAAGTCGTAGGCGCGCACGAAGATCAGGGCGGTCACCCCCTGTGCTTCCACCGCCGCAGTGATGGCGTCGAGTTGCGCGGCGAGGATCGCCCGGTGCGCGTAACTGGCGGAGACAAAGGCCGTGCGCACCGTCAGCGCCCGGAGGAAGGACGACGATGGCTGGGCAGGTGTCGCCGTCTGCCCTCCTGCTCACCGGGCAGATGTTTGAGCACCACCAGGGTCACGTCGTCGAATTGCGGCTCGTTTTCCACGAAGCGATCCAGTGCACGAATCGTCCCCTGTACGATGTCGTGCGCGCTGCCCTTGCGCAATGCCGTCACCGTCGCCTGCAGC
Organism: Anaerolineae bacterium; assembly: GCA_034433965.1. Taxonomy (GTDB): domain Bacteria; phylum Chloroflexota; class Anaerolineae; order Aggregatilineales; family Aggregatilineaceae; genus UBA2029. The sequence goes on along the minus strand of DAOTZZ010000334.1, from coordinate 12,326 downwards.
CCCACGATGCCGAATTCGGTGTTGTCGGCGCGATGCGCCTCGGTCGCGCCATCCGTATAGGCGACCAGCAAATCGCCGGGGTGCAGGATCACCTCCGCCTCGTGCAGCACAATATCCTGCACCACGCCCAGTGCCAGGCCGCGCGTGCTGAGTAGTTCGGCGCTGCCGTCGGCGCGCACCAGCAACGGCGGGTTGTGGCCAGCACTGCAATACTGCACGCGCCCGCTCTGCGTATCCCACAGCGCATACCACACTGTCACAAACAGGTCAGAATGCGAATCGTGTAGCAGCAGATAGTTGACACGCCGCAGGGTCTCCACCGGAGTCTGCCGGTTGGAGCCGACCGCGCGCAGCAACGTGCGCGACAACACCATGAACAGCGCCGCCGGGACGCCCTTGTCCGCCACGTCAGCGACCACAATCGCCCAGCGATGCTCGTCCACCTGAAAGAAGTCGTAGAAATCGCCGCCCACCTGCCGCGCCGCGCGATAGTAAGCGGCCACATCCCAGCCGGGCACCTGCGGATAGGTGTTGGGCAGGAAGCTAGCCTGGATAGTGCGGGCCACTTCCAGTTCGCGCTCCAACCGTTCGGCAGCGGACGCTTCGGCCTGCAGACGGGCATTCTCCAGCGTCAGCGCTGTCTGATGCGCGATGCCGTTGAGAATATTCAGGCGGCGCTGATCGAGCGGGCCGCCCAGCGCCGGATGATCCACCAGCATCGCCCCCACCAGGTGCCCGCGCGCGACCAATGGCAGCCCCAACAAAGCGGGACTTTCGAACAGGGTGTGTAGAGTGGACGGCATGGCCACCTCGGTGCCCACGCCACACGCCACCGGCTCCGCAGACTGACACAATTCTGTCACGAAGACACCGTCGGAGCGCGTCAGCGAGAGTTCGGCAAATCGCGTCTTGTGCTCCGCCGTCAGCCCCCACGACGGCCCGCCGCAGAAACACTCCTCCTGCGGATTCCACTTCATGATCCCGCAGCGCTCGATGCCCACCAGCAGCGGCGTCAGGCGCACCAGCGTTTCCAGGCTCTGATCCGCGTCTATCTGCGTGTTGACCGCCTCGGCAACCTGCAACAGGGCCGTCGTCACCCACGCCTCTTCCTGCTGCGCCGTGACCAGTTGTGCACTCTCGATCGCCAGCGCCGCCTGATTGGCGATGCCGCTCACCAGCTCGATCTTGCGACCGGTCATCGGGTCGGAATCGTCGCGCGTGCCGATCAATAGCAAACCGGTCAGTTCCCCTTTGGCAAACAGCGGCAGGGCCACCCCCTGGCCGATCTGCACATCGGGTGGCAGGTTGGCCGGGCGCGGCGTGCTGGAATCGAACAGAAACGGCTGCCCGGTCTGCTTGATCTGCGTCAGCGGCGGCCAGCTTTCGGTCGTCAGCGCCGAGCCATGCAGCGCCGCAGCAACCGACGGTTCGGCACCGGCGATCTCCACAAATCTAAAGGTGTCCGGCGTTTCTGCCAGCAGCACGGCGCTCCATTCCACACCCACCAGCAGCGGCGTGATGCGCGCCACCGTGCTCAGCACTTCTTCCAGGGTCGTCGCGCGGGCGGTCGCCTCGGCCACCTGCAGCAGTGCCGTCGAAATCCAGGCTTCTTCGCGCTGCGCCATGTAGAGCTGCGCATTGGTGATGGCAACCGCCGCCTGGTTGGCGAAAGTAGTGATGATCTCGCGGTCTTCGGGCGTGAAGCGCTCCGGATCGCTCCGCTCCAGGGCCAGATAGCCGATCGGCGCGCCCGCAATGGCCAGTTGCGCGATGATCGCGTCGTGCGCGTCATGCTCCATGTGATGCAGGCGATGCAGCAGGGCGATCAGATGTCCTTCGTCCAGTTCGCTGGCCGGAATCGCCTCGGCGTAGATGGCAGGGTCTGGCTCGCTACCGTTGACACGCGCTGTCTCAACCTGGAAACACTCCTCCTCATCGTCCAGCAGCACGATCAGTCCTGCATCGTAGGGCACCACCCGCTCCAGCCCGATCATGATGCCGTCCAACACGCGCGTCAGGTCGAGCGACGAGCCGAGCACGGTACTCAGTTCGCGCAGCGTCTCGGAGAGCATCCGGCGACGCGCTTCGTTGGCGAAGAGCGTTGCGTTGCGCAAGGCAATGGCGATGGTATCGGCCAGCGCCTGCACCAGCGCCAGATCGTCCTGACTGAAGGCAGCGGGCGCGGTGCTCTGAATGTCGAACACGCCCAGCACGTTCGCCCCGATGCGCAGTGGCACGGCCAGTTCGCTGCGCGTATCTTCCACGCCGGGGCCGATCACGTAGTCTGGGTGTGCAGTCACATCGTCGGCGAGCACCGGCTCACCCGTGCGGGCCACGCGCGGGATGATCCCCGGCCCGTTGAGATCGTAGGACAGTCTTTCCAGCGCCCAGCGCCCGCTGTGCACGCCACTGCCACTGCGGAAGACGACCTTGTCGCCCGCCCGCAGAAACAGATGCACGCGCTCGTAGCCCAGGTACTCGTTGACCAGGTCGATCACTTCGTCGAGCAGGTCGTCAATATCCAGGATCGACACCAGGGCGCGCGCGACTTCGGTCATGGCGTTGAGGCGCTCGGTCTGCCGGTGCTCGGCGTCGAACGTCTCGGCCTCTTGCAGGGCCAGAGCCAATTGCCCGGCCAGAGTCTCCAGCATGAAGACATCGTCTTCGCCGAACGCATCGAGCCGATTGCTCTGCACATCGAGCACCCCCAGGACCCGCTCCTGAGCGATCAGCGGCACGGCGATCTCCGAACGCGTGGCGTCGAGCGTGGCCGTGGGCAGATAGTGTTCGTCCTGCGCCACATCGGGTGAGACGATCGTCCGCCGGTTGGTGACTGCCCAACCGACCAGACCCTGGTCAAAGGTGATGCGCAATTGCTCGGCGGCGAAACGCGCGTGACTGCTGGCCTTGAGCTGAATGGTCTGGCTGGCATCGTCCACGATGAAAATATTGACGGCGTAATAGCCGAAAGCATCGTGAATCAGCGTGACGATTTGCCGGAACAGATCGGGTAGGGGCTGCGTGGCCGTGATCTGCCGGGATACGTCGTTGATGAGGCGTAGCTGACGCTCGCGCTCCTGTGTGGCCTCGAACGTCTGCGCGTTGCGGATGGCCCCCGATGCCAGGTTGGCCAGCAACGTCAGCAGGCGCATGTCCTCGTCGGTGAAGGCGTCGGGGCGTCCGCTCTGCACGGCGATCACCCCCAGGGTGATGCCGCCAGAAATCAGCGGGGCGAAGATGGCTGAGCGGGCGGGTCGCGGGGACTGATGCGCCGGACGGGCGGGCAGGCTATCCCATTCGCGCAAGAAATCGCGCACCAGTAGACCGGTACCGGTGCGCCGCACCCAGCCGACGATGCCCTCGTCGGCCTTGCCCTCGAAACGCTGAGGGGGCAGACGCTCCGCATCGCGCAGCCAGACTTTGATCACATAGTCGTTGCCTTCGAAGAGTCCGATCTGAAAGTTGCTGGTGTCTACGATGCGCGTGGCCTGTTGATAGACGACCTCGCACAAGGCATCTATCTTGAGCTGCACGCTGAGGATGGCATTGCCCACGCCCGCCAGCACGTCCAGTTCGGGGCTGGGGCGTTCGCGCGACGCCAGGCTGATCCCGCGCTGCCGTCCACGCCAGTAACCGGCGATCAGCCCCAGGCTGACGCCACCGACGGCCAGCGTCGCGCCCACCACCATGACCACGATCAGCGTCGTGTCCATCGGCACACCACCCCTGCGTACCAGATCGCCAGTCGGGTAGACCGGTTACCGCTTGACAGGACGGGCGGCGAGGGCGCTGTCGAGATCGGGATAGACATGGAAGAGCATATCGAAGCCCACCATCTCGAAAATCTCGACCAGGCGAGGTTGTAGCCCGCTGAGGATGACATCGCCGTGCTGGTCGCGCGCCCGCCGCCAGGCTGCCACCAGCACCTTCAGCCCACTGCTGGCAATGTATTCGACATCGGCCATGTCCACAAAGAGCCAGGTCTTGCCGCTGCCCAACTGCGCTTCCAGCGTGCGCTCCAGTTGCGGACTGTTGTTGCTATCCAGCCGCCCGGCGGGGGTGATAACAGCCGTGTGTGCATCCAGTTCGCGCGTGGGGAAAAGCCCGCTTTCTGCCCCCTGAGGGCTGCCAGCCAGCGCGGGGGCGGGAATTCGTTTAACCAGCGTCAGCCGGTTGCGGTGACCGATCCGCTCGTAGCGCACATCGTCCATTAGCTTGCGGATGAAGTAGATACCCCAGCCGCCCGGCTCGCGGCTATCGAGCGGCTCGGTGGGGTCGGGCGCTTCGTGCGTCAGCGGGTTGAAAGCCGGGCTGCTGTCCTCAATCGTGATCACGAACCGGTCAGCAGTCGCCTGACAGGTCAGCTCGATGGTGTTGCCTTCGTCGCGGAAGCCATAGCCGTGCTCGATGACATTGGTCAGCGCCTCGTCAACGGCCATCTGGCAGTGGTAAATGGCCCGTTCGTCCAGTCCGGCCCGCTCCGCCGCCTCGACGACAAAGTCACAGGCCCGCCGGACTTCTTCCAGGCGCGCGCCGATGGCCAGGCGACTTGTAGCGGTCTCAGACATGAGACTCCTCGATGAAAGGGATAATGGCAGCCAACGCCTGTCCGGTGCCGCACTCAAAAGCTGCCAACGGCTTCAACCTGGGTAGGGTAAATTTCGAACACCGAGTCCAATCCGGCCAGTTCCAGCACCTCGCGCACGCGCTCCGACGGGTTGGCGATGCGCAGGTCGCCGCCCACACGCTTGACGCGCTTGAGGATGCGCACCATCTCGCGCAGACCGGCGCTGCTCATGTACTCCACGCCGCTCAGATCGAGCACCAGGTTGCTCTTGCCGTCGTCAACTGCCCTGTCCATCGCCGTGCCAAGTTCGGTGGCGTTGGTGCTGTCCACGCGCCCGATCACCTCAAAAAGCTGGACGCGCCGCATTTCCGAGACGTTGATCTCCATCACCATCGCTGCTGCTCCTTTCGTTGAGTGTGGGGATTATACCACACTCCGTCCGCCATGACGCGACGAGTTGCGCCTTTGGCCTGGCGCATTATGATTCGGGACGCAGCGGATCGGCAAGGAAGGCCCCCATGCCATACCGGATACGCAGAACGCTCTGGGCACTGACTCTGACTGGCATCGTGCTCTACGTCTGGCAATCCGCCCTGGCGGAGTCCGACAGCCTGACAGTGCGCTACGGCGTCGCCACGCTGATCACGGCGGGCGCGGCATGGTGGGCCGGGCGCAAGACTCCGCGACACCCTACCCCTCCTCCGGAACCAACCGTCCTGGCATTGGCGGCCCTGACCTCCCTCAGCCTATGGGCAGCGATCTGGTGGTTGATGGACGCCACCAACTACCTGCTGCAACAAGCCGTCGGTCCGCCCGCCTGGCCACGCTCAATCGTCGCGCTGGACGACCCGTTGCTGGGCCTGCGTCTGGCTCCACTGTCCTACGAACTGACCGTGCTGTTCAGCGTCGTACTGCTGCCGCTGGCGCAGGGCTGGTTGCTGTGGGGACGACTGCAGCCAGCGCTGACCGCCTCTCTGGGAGCGCGCCGCGCCCTGCCTGCCGTAGCCTTCCTGGGTGGGGCTTTGCTGACGCTTTCCGCCACGCAAGGAGTGACTCCTGCCCTGCCTGGCGGAGTTGCCGCCCTGGCCGGTTACATCTTGCTGGCGCTGATCGCTGCGCTGACAGCGCACCTGTCTGGCTGGGCCGGAACAGGGGTGGTGGTACATGCTTCCTTCGCCTACGCCTCGTTCGCCTGGCAGGATGACCTGTTCCGGGCTTTCCTCGGCGTGGACTACCTCAGCCCGCGCTGGCTGACAGTGATCGTGCTTGGCTCGTTGGGGGCAGTGTTTTGCCTGCAGATCTTGCGCTTTCGCGGTCAGCGCCCTTCCCCGGCACCACACCCGCCGCGTCCCCTGCGCCGCGCTGACAGGTGGCCGGTGCTGTTGCTGGCGCTCGCCCTGACAGTGCTGACCGTCCGCGACGTATCCGCCCGGCACGACGAAGCGCAGCGTCGCTCTCTGCCGACCGCTTCACAGGCGACGCAGCAGTGAGACCAGCAGCCCCATCAACCCCAGTGCCCCCAACGCCAGAATGGGCACGATCGGGGCGACGCCGGTGTTGGTCGTGGGCGGCGGATTGGTGCGCGGAATGGGAATCGGCGTCACGGTATATGGCGGAAAGGTGAAAGTCGGCAGAGGCTGCCCTGGCAACAGCGTCGGCGCGTCCCCTGGCCCCGGCGTGAAGATCCCCGTGGGCGTGATCTGCGCCTGAGCCGTCAGCGTCGCCGCTGCCCCTGGCGTGGCCGTGATCGCCTCCGCGGTTTGTTGCGCCGCCACGAAGGCCGGATCGAGGGTGGGCACGTCGGCCAGGTCGATCTCCGGTATCTGGTTCACATCACCGCCCACGCGCACCACGCTCTGATGCACCCAGGCCGTGCCCGTCGGCGAGTCCGGGAACTCGATCCAGAACCACTCGAAGCGCCGGCCCAAAATGGGATAGGTCGTGCCGGGGAAAATCTGGCCGAGGCGATTTTCGTTGATGTCTGGACCAGCGCGCACGTTGGTATTGTCGGCCAGCGCCTCCACATAGGGCCGTCCGGCAGAAGTTGGCGTGCGTGTGGGGCTGGCAGTCGGCGGACCGGGAGTCTCCGTAGCCGTGGGGAATTGCAGTTGCACCGGCGTTGGCGTGATCTGTGCGCGTGCTTCCCGACGCAGCGGATCGGCGACCGCGTGCGCCGACGCTAGCGAGACGCCGAGCACCACCAGCGCCCCACCCAGAATCAATGCCAGCCAGGCTCGCCGTGAGATGATGCGCATCGTCTCTCCCGCGACCATGCTCTTCAGGTTACGCGGGGCAGAGCATACCGAAAAGCCCTTGCTCCGGCAAGCGCAGAACCCAGGAGAGAAAGGATGCACCGCCAAAAGGCAGGGAGCACAGAGAAAAACACAACGTCATCAGAACTTTGCGCCCCCTCAGCATCCCCTGCGATCTCTATGGTTCAATTCTTTGTCCCAACCATAAGCGCCCCGCGCGTGTTCACCAGATGACCTTGTTCTGGGCAAACTCGCGCATCTGATCGGCCTGCCGGTAGCCGTCGTCGCCGGGGCGGGTCAGGTAACCCTGATACTCCTGGTTGGGGAAACCGTGCACCGTCCATTCGCCGAGCACGAAGGGCGGCACCGTCACGCCGGGGGCACAGTCCTCGCACTCGACGGGAATCCATTCGCCATTGTAACGGCGGGCCAGATGCAAATGCGTACCGTTGCTGAAGCCGCCCTGACATGACGGATGGCCGAGCCGGTCGCCGGTCTGCACCACGGTGCCCGCCGGAATGCGCTCGAAATCGTCAATGTGCAGGTAGACCAGCGTCCAGCCGGTATGTTCGTTGCCGTCGCCGTCCAGGTCGAGGATGACATAACCGTCCCCGCTGCGGGCGATGATGCCGGGAGCAGCCGCCGTCACCCAGTTGGGCGAGACATAGCACGCGCCCTGTGTCAGCTTGATCTCTTCCGGCGGTTCGGGCGGGGCGAAGTCAATCGCGGCCCAGGCCGAGCCGCTGTTGTAACCGCCATGCGGCCCGCCGGTAAATACCCACTCTTCACCGGGAGCGAAGGGCAACGTCAGTGTTGGCTGCACGAGGTTGGGCGGGACGATCGGCTCGATCGGCCGCGCAAACGGGTCGCCGAAGAGAGCCAGATAGGTCTGAAAGAAGCCCGACGGATGCACGTCGCGCTGCCACTGTTCGGGGCTGTTGGTCAGGCTGAGCATATACTGCACTGCCACCGTGCCCGCGTTGAGCGTCGGCTCGAAGAGCAAGCGCACGCTATCACCCAGAGTCATGGCGATCGTGCCGCGATACTTCCAGCCGTAGTAGCCGTAGTTCAGCGCGTCAGCGGCATCGAGCAACTGTTTGAGCAACCCCTCGCGCCCGGCTTTGACAATACCCAGCGGATACTGAATGCGGTCTTCCGACGGGTAAGGGTTGCTCAGCCATTGCCCACGATATTCCAGCAGCGCCAGCAACAGGCGCGGGTTGACGCTGTAGTTGCGGGCGACGAAGTCCACGATCTTCACCCCGCTCCACGTCTCGTCGCCCACGGCTTCGGAATAGGCCCGCAGAAAGCCCTGGCGGAACTTCACCGCGCCCACAATGCTGAAGTCGCTGGCGGACGGACCGTAGACCAGCTCGCTATCGGGGATGATCTTGAAAGCGGGCGTCGTCCCCAACGTGCCGCCGGGAATCCGAATCAACTGCCCCACTTCCAGGGCGTTGGGATTCTCCAACGTGTTAATTGCCAGCAACTGATCGACCGTCACCTGATACAGGTCGGCGATGGTGCCCAGCGTCTCGCCAGGGCGGACAGCGTGCACCCCGCCCTGTGTTGGTGTGTAGCGGGGAGGATTGGGCGTCGGCTGACGAGGCGTGGGCGTCGGCTCGTCGGGTGTGAAGGTAGGCGGCAGCACCAGCAACCCCGCCTCGTCATACTCCGGCGTCGCCGTGACATAGATGACTTTCTGGCCGGAGAGCGTGCAGGCCAGCCCTGCGCCGAGGAGCGCGCTCAGCACCAACAGTAGCGGCAACCAGGGAGGGCGACGCGCCAGAGTCATTGCAGGGCCTCGTAGAGCCGCTCCAGCGAATTGGCGTAGCGATAGTCGGTATGCCGGTGACCGTCCGGGTACTCTTCGTAGATGTGAGGAATACCCAGAGCTTCGAGTTTGCGGTGCAGCACGCGCGCACCCACCTGAAGCTGATACTCGTCATAGCTGCCCACGTCTATATAGGCCAGGCGCATCTGCCGCAGCGCGTCGGCGTAGCGCGGCTGACCGAGCTTGCGGATTGGGTCGTGCGCCAGCCAGCGCTGCCACACTTCTTCATTGAGCGCGCCGGTGTACGGGTCTATGGGCAGGTCGAAGCCGCGCGGGTGCTGAGGATTGTCGCCGAAAGCCGCCGCCCAGCACACGGTCATGATCAGATCCCAGAACGCACCGTCTTTGGGGCGAATCTCCGGAATCTGCGCGATGAAGCTGTCCAGATCGCCATAACGAGCCAGACGCTGATGCATCCGGCTGAGGCCAGGCAGGCAGGTGAATTCCCAGTAGAGATCGCCGCTGTGACAGGCGAACGCGCCGAACACTTCCGGGTGATGCATGGCCTGCGTGATCGCGCCAAAGCCGCCGCTGCTGCGCCCCATCACCGCGCGGTGATCGCGGTGCGCCAGCGTGCGGTAATTGCGATCTACCAGGGGGACGATTTCCTGGATCAGATAGTCCTCATAGCGGCCCATGCCGGTCGAGTTGATGAACTGCGATCCGCCAAAGCGCGTCCACATGTCCGGCATCACCACGATCAGCGGCCCGATGCGCCCGCTGGCAATCAGCGCGTCCAGTTGCTCCTTGATGGACACGTCCCAGGGACGCCAGTTGAGCAGGCCAGGGCCAGTGTTGCCGTGACTGCTCAGCAGATAGACGGTAGGATAACGGCGATCGGGCAGGCTGTCATGGCCCGGCGGCAGATAGACGGTCACCCGGCGCACATGCGGATCGCCGAGGCGGTTGCCACGCAAGACCTCGCTGACCAGTTCCGGCTGTTCGATGCGACTGGGGCTGAGGATCACGGGGATCATTCCTCCCTGCTACGCGCCCGATTGTAGCCGGGGCACTGCTACGCGGCAAGCCGCATGTCTTTACAAGGTGCATTCGGATTTGGGGGCAAGTACTCAGCACAGAAGTGATCTCAGGAAGACTTTGCGAATTCCGCCAGTTTACCTCACCCCTAAATCCCCTCTCCGCACGCGGAGAGGGGACTTAACCAGATGCTTACTCTCCCTCTCCGTGTATGGAGAGGGGGCCGGGGGGTGAGGTTTTCAACCGATCTCCGAAGCCTGCCCAAAAAAGCGAATGCACCCGTCATTTACAAGGTGTATCCGACTTTGGGGGCAGACACCACTACGGAGAGCACAGAGCAAAACGCGGAGTTCTTGATGGTTTTCTCCTCTGCGCTCTCAGCGTCTTCGCGGTTCAAGAACATTGCTCCAAAACGCGAATGCACCCGTCTTGACAGCACCGCTTTCTCAGCCCGCACTATGTAAGTAAATTCAGCCAACCGCCCTCATTCGCTGAGATGTCCCTGCGGCTCGGTGAGGTCTGGCTGAATCACGATCTTCAGGGCGTTCTTGCCCTCCGCCGCGGCGAAGGCTGCGTGAATGTCCCGCAGCGGATAGCGCCCACTCACCAGCTTTTCCAGGTTGATGCGCCCGCTGCCGATGATCTCCGCCGCGCGCCAGCAATCGGCAGTGCTGCAAGCAGTAGTGCCCGTCACCACCAGTTCCTTGTAGTGCACCAGGTTCGAGTTGAAAGTGACGGTGGGACGGTCTTTGGGCAGCCCGCCGAAGTAATTGATGCGCCCGCCGATCGCCGCCAGCGACAGCGCCTGTTCCTGCGCCTGATGTGCCGCCGTCGCTACGATGATCGCGTCCGCCCCTTCCCCATTGCTCTCCTCCATCACCACAGCGGCCAGGTCCTCTTCGGCAATGTTGACGGTGCGGTCGGCGCCCAGCGCGGCCACCTGCTGCAACCGGCTGGGGATCAGGTCGCTGACGATCACCCGTTTGGCTCCGCGCAGGCGAGCCAGCAGGGTATGCATCGTGCCAATCGGCCCGGCACCCATCACCAGCACTACGTCGCCGGGGGTGATGTGCAGTGGATCCTGGCCCCGCAGCACACAGGCGAACGGCTCCACCAGCGCCACGATCGCGGGGTCGAGTCGGCTGTCTACAGGAATCAGCCCCCCCTGGGCGATGATCGGCCCCGGAATGCGCACATACTCGGCGAAGGAGCCATCTATATTGATACCGATCGCTCCGTAGTTGGCGCAGCGATTGTTGTGACCAGAGACACACTGCCGACAATGCCCGCAGCCGAAGTTGGGCGCGATCACCACGCGCTGACCGACGTGATGTCCGGTCACCTCCGCGCCGACCTCAACGATATCGCCCACCACCTCGTGCCCTGGGACGCGCACCGTCCCCGCCGGGTACTTGCGATGCTCCCCGTGCAGGATACGCAAGTCCGTGCCGCAAACGCCCGTGCTGACAACCTTCAGCAACACGTCATCTGGACCGATGGTCGGCAGCGGACGCTCCTCCAGGCGCAGATCGTTCGGTCCATAGTACACAGCAGCCCACATGATTTATTGCCTCCTTGTGCCGGTGCTCGAAGATATGACTCGGCACCCCCTCTTGATACCTGCATCTTCCCGTCCGGGTACGTGCAAAGGTTATCAGCGACTTGCCTCGCCCGATGGCCCCCATTCCCTGGCCCCGTCTCCCACGCGTAAGGGGCTGAGGGGCAGCAGACCACAGCAAACCGCCTGACACATTTTGCACACACCATCCTGCCTTGGCTGGTTGACACGCCGCGCGTTCACGCATATAATAGCATTAAAAGTTGTTATAACAACATTACAGGATTACCGGAGTTGAACCGGCTGGAGAGGATTTGCGAGGCCTGAAAAGATCGTTTCCGGCATCGGCGAACCACTCAGGCAACCGGCTGTGTGACTGAGCGCACAGGCGGTGTCGTTGTCCTCTACTCACTCTCCTGCAAGGCAACCCGTAGTTTTCTCGCTCTCATAGTATTTCTCATCTACCGGGCACTTCGCTTCAGGAAAGGAGGCACTCTATCGCGCTGCGCAGACCTGTTCAATCGTGTTCGACCGTCTGGCAAACCATCTTGCAACAATCTTTAGGAGGTTAACATGTTGCGCAAGAAAACCCTTCTGGTTGCCGTGTTGCTCATTGCCCTCAGCATTCCGGTGATGTTCACCGCCAACGCCCAGGGGCAACGCTGGCAGGAACCCATCGTCATCGGCTGGACGCCCCCCGACATCACCGGCGTGTTCAAGACCGCCACAGATTTCTTCGAAGCCTCAGCCGCCAGCGCCAACGAAGCGGGCTTCAACGTCCAGGTGATCTCGCAATCCCCCGCTACCCACACTGACTTCGCCGACCAGGTGGCGATCATCGAAGACTACATTCAGCGCAAGGTAGACGTGATCGCCGTCTCGCCCATCGAGGTCGAGGTGATCAAGCCCGCCCTGCAGAAGGCCAACAAGGCAGGTATCCCTGTCATCATCGTGAACCTGCTGGAGCCGATCGAAGGTGTCGAGGTGGCCTCGTACATTGGCTTCGACAACACCGTGGCCGCCAAGGTGACCGCCTATTCGGTCGTGGACTACTTCGGTGGCCCTGGTGTGCTGGGCGAGGGTGAGATGGTGGATGTCGAGGAAGACACCTACCTGGACATCGAGTTCTGGGAAGAC
>DAOTZZ010000333.1:0-6607 GCA_034433965.1 Anaerolineae bacterium | reverse complement strand
ACATTGACAATGCCGATCAGGGCAGCAATGACCATACACGAGCGCATAAAGGACCTGTAGGGCCATCTGCGCAGCCCATTCAGGCACCACAACAGTAAAAGAGGGAAAAGATAGATATAAGCCGTGCCTTTGGTCAGGATAGACAGCGCTGCGCTGCTGCCAATTCCAACGGCCTGCCACGTTGTCGGCGAAGTCTGGATTGCCCGAAAGACTAGAAACGCACAGCAGACTACCCAGAAAGCCTCAGCGTAGTCGTTCTGTGTACTTGTAGACTGCAAAATACCAACAGGCACTGTCGCTGCCACGACTACCGCACTCAGCGCTGAAGACACTTTTCCCGTCAGTAACTCCGCGATCAACGATACACCGACCAAGCTACCAATCATGCTGAACCATTGAACTAGGTGCGCTGCACTGTCTTCTCCGCCGAGCAGCAAGAGATGCGAGATGGCAAACTCCGCCCAAGGGTTTTGGTAAAGTTGCCTGACATTATGGGTAGGATAATGGGCCACACTGTGGTTCTGTGCCCAATGCTCGATCCGGCTCATATGATAAGTCATGGCATCAAAAGTGGAAGGCGGCTTCAGTACAGCAAGAACGAAAGTGGTGAGTGCGATCAGTAGTACAGCGCCTATCAACACCCTCTCGGACAGTGAGAATGATTGCCAATTTATGCCTACATGAGGAAACGCACGCTCGAAAAAGGTAGCGTGCCACCTTGTCAAACCTAACACAGCGCAGAGGACTGCTGCCCAGGCCAAAGTCAGGCCGAAGGGAGTCAGGGCATGAAAGAGACTAAGGCCCTCTGTGACAGCTACAACGGTCATACCCCAAGCTATTGCGGCCACCAGAAAACCTTCTCGCCAGCTTCGATTCCTTTTGCCAGTCACACCAAGCCAAAACACCAAAAAACTCAAGATGGGCAGCGCTAAGGACATTTTCGCTCCGTATTCAACAGGATGTTCATGGAGTGAAAAACTACTCTCACCAGACGCCGGCGCGCTGCGCAGCAATGAAATCGCGGTAGAACAGGGCGCTGCGCTTGAGCGTGCGCGCCTGTGTCTGATAGTTGACGTGCACCAGCCCAAAACGCTTGCGATAGCCTTCGGCCCATTCGAAGTTGTCAATCAGGCTCCAGGCAAAGTACCCCTTCAGAGGCACGCCTTCGGCCAGCGCGGCGGCGCAGGCGTCCAGGTGTAGCTGATAGTAGTGGACGCGCTGCGGGTCTTCAACGATGTCCTCGGCCACGTCGGGATCATCGTAGGCCGCGCCGTTCTCGGTGATGTAGATCGCCGGTGGCTCGTATTCGCGCCACACGCGCACCAGCAACGCGCGCAATCCTTCGGGATACACTTCCCAGCCCATCGCCGTATAGGGATGTCCTGCCGGGCGCACTTCCTGAGTCCAGAATGGCGGGCTATCGGAGGCGGCGATCAGGTTGCGCGTGTAGTAGTTGATGCCCAGGAAATCCAGCGGCACCGCAGCAGAGCGGATGGCGGCGGGATCAATGCGCTGCAAAGCTGGTTCCACCAGGGTCACCATATCCTGCGGGTAGCTCCCCTTGAACACGGCGTCCAGGAACCAGCGATTCACGTAGCCGTCGTGCCGTCGGGCGGCCTGCCAATCGGCTTCGGAATTGCTGGCTGGCTCGACGTGACACAGGTACAGCGTGATGCCCACCTGTGCGTCCGGCGCGGCCTGGCGGATGAGGGGCACCGCTGCCCCGTGCGAGAGCAGCACATGGTGCGCCACCGTATAGGCGGCGGCCAGGTCGCGCTTGCCGGGCGCGTGAATGCCCAGATAGTTGCCAATGAAAGACACCACCCACGGCTCGTTGTGCGTGATCCAGTGTTTGACGCGGTCGCCCAACCGCCCGGCCATCAGCGCGGCGTAGTCGGCGAACCAGGCCACGCTGTCGGGATTCTCCCAGCCCCCTTTATCCTGTAGCGCCTGGGGCAAATCCCAGTGATAGAGCGTGACGAAGGGCTGAATGCCCTTCGCCAGCAACTCGTCCACCAGCCGATCGTAGAAGTCCAGTCCGGCGGGGTTGAAGGGACCGGTGCCCGCCGGAAGCACGCGCGGCCAGGAGATCGAAAAACGATAGGCATTCAGGCCCAGGTCGGCCATCAGCGCCACGTCCTGACGATAGCGATGATAGTGATCGCAGGCCACGTCGCCCGTCGAGCCGTCGGCGATGGTGCCCGGCGTGTGCGAAAAGCGGTGCCAGATGCACTCGCCGCGCCCGTCTTCGAGCGCAGCGCCCTCGATCTGATAGCTGGCGGTGGCAACCCCCCAGACAAAGTCGCGCGGAAAAGTCATGGCAAAGGTCTCCTTGTTCCCAATCCTGGCGTCTGGCCACGGTGACATGCCCTGAGCCAGTTCCCCCAATGTAACAGCGCAGAGCGATCTTAGACGCACCTCGCCTACAGCGCCACAATGTATCCTTTTGGGGTATACTTGGCCCAACAATGTCTGAAACCCTGGGACTGGCAGGAACGACATGGCGCAAAACTTCGTAGATCGCTTGCGGGCGGCGCAGGAAACGCGGGATACCTGGCTCTGTGTGGGGCTGGACCCCACCCCGTCGCTCATGCCGGCGGGCGTCGATCTGCTGGAGTTCGGGCGGACGATCATAGACGCCACACGGGAATATGTCTGCGCGTACAAGCCCAATCTGATGTTCTACCTGGCCTACGGGGCGGACGGAATACGGGCCTTGCAGGAGACCATCGCTCACGTGCCGGACGACACGCCGGTCATCCTGGACGCCAAGTTCGGGGACATCAGCTACACTGCCGAGCACTATGCCCGCTCGGCCTACGATGTGTTGGGGGCGGATGCGGTGACCGTCAGCCCCTACGCCGGCATGGATGCGGTCACCCCCCTGCTCAGCTATACCGACAAGATGGCCTTTGTGCTGGTGCGCTCGTCGAACCGCAGCGGGAACGATTTTCAGTTGTGGCCGAGCGAGCGCGCACCGCTGTATCGCTTCGTGACGGCGCAGGTGAACACGCTGGCCCGCGACAATCCGGATCAACTGGGGATGATCGTCAGCGCAACTCAGCCGCGCGACCTGGTGTTGTTGCGAAGTTGGGCACCTTCTATCCCCTTCCTGATCCCCGGGCTGGGGGTGCAGGAAGGCGACCTGGATACCGCCGTACAACACGGGACGACGCGCACGGGAGTGGGGCCGATTATCAGCGTCACGCGGGCGATCATTTATGCCAGCCAGGGCGACGATTTCGCGGAAGCTGCGAACCAGGCCGCGCGTGAGTGGGTTGAGCGCATTCGTCAGCTACGGGCAGTGTATCAGCCGCTGCGGTGAAGCGAAGCGTTTCTCACCCCTGTGCTGGAAATTGAACCGCACAGAAGGCACGGGCTTTCTGCGCGCTCTGTGTCCTGTGGTTCAACCCTCTCACCCCATCGAGTCATTGACATTCGCTACGAATCACCCTTATAGTGGTGTCATGATGCGGGGGTTCAATTGGGACGGGTAAATTCGGAGTAGTCCTTGCCCGCCATTACCGGCTGGAACGTCCGTCGAGGCGCACCGTTATTCCGAACCCAGGCAACGCAGGGGCCTGCAGTGCTCAGAGCAGGTGCACTGCGCTTGAGAACGGCCCCGGATAAGGCATAGTGTCTCCCCCCGGTGAGGCAGGCGCAGTCCTTCCCTCTCGCGCACGCCACAAACACCCACCAGACTAAGGAGCAATCGAATCATGAAAGCGGTCGTTTACGAACGGTACGGTTCGCCGGATGTGTTGCATCTGGCCGAGATCGAGAAACCCACGCCGAAGGATAACGAAATCCTGATCAAAGTCTACGCGCGCTCGGTCGGATACGGTGACCTGGTCGCCCGCAATTTTCGCAGCACTACTCCGCGCAAATTCAACATGCCAGGTCCACTCTGGGTCATGGCCAGGCTGGCTCTCGGCCTGCGCAAGCCGCGCATTCGCATCCTCGGCTCTGATCTCGCCGGGGAAGTCGAAGCGGTCGGCAAAGCTGTCACGCGCTTCAAGGTGGGGGATCAGGTCTACGGCTATCTGGGGTCGAACTTCGGCGCAAATGCCGAGTATGTCTGTATACGCGAAAACGGATCGGTGACCCACAAACCCGCCAACATGAGCTACGAAGAAGCCACTACCGTGCCATACGGGGCGATGATGGCGTTGAATCTGCTCAAGAAAGCGAATATCCGGCCAGGCCAGAAGGTGTTGATCAACGGGGCGTCGGGGTCCATCGGGTCGTATGCGTTGCAGCTTGCCAGACATTATGGCGCTGAGGTTACCGGGGTCTGTGGCACGCGGCGCGTCGAGATGGTCAAAGCGTTGGGGGCCGGACATGTCATTGATTACACGCACGAGGATTTCACCCAGAACGGCCAGCAATACGACGTGATTTTCGATGTGCTGGGCAAGAGCACGTTTCCGCGCACCCGAAATTCGCTCACCGAGAACGGTGTCATGCTGTATGTCAGCTTCAAACTGCCCCACTTGCTGCATATGCTGCGCACGGCCCGATCTCGCGGCAAGAAAGTGATCTGCGCGTTCTCCGGTGAGGGGTTTGAGTATCTCGACACGATACGGGAACTGGTAGAGGCGGGCGCGATCACGACGGTCGTTGACCGCACATTTCCGCTCGAACAGGCTGCCGAGGCGCACCGGTATGCCGAATCCGGACAGCGCACAGGCCATGTTGTGATCACATCGAGCGCACCGCACATGACAACGACTATGGCTTAGGGGCCTATTTCCAACCTGTCAGTGAAAGAACTCACGTGCCAGGGTAACGGTACAAGACCCTGTTCACCTTGAGGAGAGGACAGTGATCTCACATAGACGGATCGCAACCCTTGTGGGAGTGCTATACATCATTGGGACGGTAGCCGGTGTCCTGAGTGTTGTAACAGCAGGATCTATCCTGGACGATTCAGCTTATCTGACCAAAATCTCTGAAAATCGAGACCGGTTCGTACTGGGTGCGCTTTTTGTGCTGACGATGGGTCTGGCCCTGGCCATGGTTTCGGTGGTTATTTTTCCCATCCTGAAGAAGCAGCATGAGATTCTGGCTGTTGGGTATGTTGTTTTCAGGGGAGCGCTTGAAACTGCCACCTACCTTGCTTCCGTGATCATCTGGCTGATGCTGTTGGCACTGAGCCAACACTTTGTCGAAGCCGGCGCTCCGGGTGCTTCCTACTTTCAGACTCTGGGCGCTTCATTGAAGGATGTCAATGAGTGGGTTGGCGAACTCATTGCCATCGTTTTTCCTTTGAGCGCCCTGATGCTTTATTACGTGCTGTATCGATCTCGCCTCATTCCGCGCTGGCTATCAGGATGGGGTCTCCTGGCGCTCATACCATACTTTGCGGCAACCTTCCTGGCTTTGTTTGATGTCATCGAGCCTGCGGGCGGGTCCGACGTCGCGATGAAAATGCCCATGGCCTTGCAGGAAATGGTGATGGCCGTATGGCTGATCGCTAAAGGATTCAATCGTTCTGTGATAGAATCTGAGACGATCAAAACCGTGGTGCCATGATCATGTACCAGTTCTCACACGAAGCCCGGTGCTTCATGATGCGCATGCGTAGCCTGCCGTGGTCGGGGCCTTCCCGGCGACGGCGCGTGGCGTGTGCCTAGCGCACTCGCCGACAGACCACGGCAGGCCAACCGTCGAAGTCCCTTCGGCGGTTTTTGTTTCTGGGGAGCAGGGAGTACAGACAATCTGCCCGAACTGGGATTTGTGGAGACTTCCAAGCACCATCATCACGGCGGCATAGCAGAACAGTGGTCTTACTCAGGACTCAAGACTCCTGACTCGTCACTCATCCATTGTTCGCCAGAGGACGACTTGTTACAATGTCCGCCGGTCGCCAGACCGCACACACGAAAAGGGGAGACCATGCCAGAGTACATCCATGTTTCCGTAGCCTGGCCCTACGCCAACGGTGACCTGCACGCCGGGCACCTGGCTGGGGCCTATCTGCCCGCCGACATCTTCGCCCGCTTTCACCGGCTGAAGGGCAACCATGTGCTGATGGTCAGCGGCTCGGACGCGCACGGCACGCCGATCACCGTTGAGGCCGACCGGCTGGGTCTGTCGCCGCGCGAGGTCTTCGAGCATTACCATCACCGCTTCCTGATCACGCAGCAACGCATCGGTATCAGCTACGATCTGTTCACGCACACCGACACCGAAAACCATCACCGCGTCGCGCAGGACATCTTCCGGACGCTGCTGGAGCGCGGCTATCTTTACACCGAAACGCAGCGTCTGCTCTATAGCGAGACCGAAAAGCGCTTCCTGCCCGACCGCTATGTCGAGGGCACCTGCCCGGTGTGCGGCTTCGCCAACGCGCGCGGCGATCAGTGCGACAACTGCGGCAGCCTGCTCGACGCGCTCGACCTGATCAACCCGCGCAGCAAGACCGACGGCAGCATCCCGGTCGTGCGCGAGACGGAACACTACTTCCTCAACCTGCCCGCTTTCGTTGACCGGCTGCGCGCCTATCTTTCGGACCCGCGCAAGGCCGAACAGTGGCGACCGAACGTGCTGCGCGTCTCGCTCAACAAGATCGAGGAATTGAAGGGCCGCCCCATCACGCGCGACA
>DAOTZZ010000332.1:0-24312 GCA_034433965.1 Anaerolineae bacterium | reverse complement strand
CCGGTCAGTGTGGCCCTTGCCCTGGCCGAACAATTGTCTCTCTCCGCGCCCGCCACACAGCCAGAGACGATGACGATCGCCGGGCGGGCGGCGGCACGCCTGCCACTGACCGTAGACATTGGTGACGCGCTGCTTTTCGCCCTCGATGTAGGCGCTGATTTACCGGTGGTGATCGTTGCTGTCGCCGCCAGTGGCGAGCTGTCCCAGTTCGAGCCGAAGTTGATAGCGGTGATGGAGACGATCGAATACGCTCCCCCCTGGCGGGCGGCTTTGCGCGGGCACACCGACTGGGTAAACGCGGTCGCCTTCAGCCCGGACGGAACACGCGTGGCTTCGGGCAGCGATGACTATACTGTGCGCATCTGGGAGGTTGCCACGGGCAAGGAATTGCTCGCCATCGATCAACCCGGTTTTGTGACCGGCGTGGCCTTCGCCCCCAGCGGGGCGCAGGTCGCGGCGGCGAACACCGACGGCAGCGTGGAAATATGGGATGCTGCCAGCGGCGCAGAGGTCCTGCGCATCGAGGCACACGACGGCTACGTGCTCAGTGTGGCGTTCAGCCCAGATGGAGCGCACCTGGCCTCCAGCGGTGATGATTACCTGGTGCGGGTATGGGATGCGGCCACGGGAGAGGCGCAGGTCACTCTGGAAGGACATGAGGCCGCCGTGAATGGCGTCGCTTACAGTCCGGACGGGACGCGCATGGCTTCGGCCAGCGACGACGCGACTGTGCGCATCTGGGATGCCAGCACTGGCGGGCAATTGCTGTCCATCGAGCATCCCGACTGGGTGAACGCGGTCGCTTTCAGCCCGGACGGAGCATGGCTCGTCAGCGGTAGCGACGATGGTGTGGTGCGCGTCTGGGACGCCGCAACAGGCGAACTGTTGGCCGAACTGACGGGTCACGAGGACTATGTGAACAGCGTGGCCTTCAGCCCGGACGGGAACTACATCGTTTCCGGCAGCGACGACAGCACGGTCATCATCTGGTGGGACCTGGACTTGATGGATCACTCGGCCAGGGAGTTTTCCGTGCTGCGCGGGCATGCCGACTGGGTGAACGCCGTGGCCTTCAGCCCAGACGGGCTGCTCATTGCTTCGGCCAGCGATGATGGCTCCGTCCTGCTGTGGGACGCGCCCCGCTAGGCACACACTCTCCGAATTCCATCAAATATGGCGAGGGCCGGGGAACACTCGGCCCCTCTGACTTCCTCACTACGTGCGCAGGTTCTCCCCCCGCGGCAAGGTTTCGCGTATTCGCCCCAGTTTACGCCCACCCTTGTTTCCGTTAACATGAAGGCAACCCTGGAGCTACAGAGCACACGGAGGTCTGGACAATGAAACGTTTGATCACCCCCTTCCTGAGCACGCTTGTGCTGATGTTGGGCGGCGTAGTCGGGGCACTGTGGTTGCAGCCCTCCGCCGTTGCGCAGACGCCCCCCGTATCCCTGACCGAGTGGCAGATCATTGACCTGACGCAGCCGCTCACGCCCGCCATGCCTATCTGGCCCGGCGATCCGGAGTTCGTCATCGAGCCGTGGGCGACCTATGAAGAGGACTACTACTACATCAACCGCATCTCGATTGGCGAGCATAGCGGCACGCACTGGGGCACGCCCAATACCTTCATTGAAGGCGGGCGCAGCGCCGACATGATCCCCGCCGAGGAATTGGTCGTGCCCGCCGTGGTGATTGACATCCGCGATCAGGCTGCGCAAGACATAGACTACCGGCTGACGGTGGAGGATATTCACGCCTGGGAAGCTGCTCACGGCGAGATACCGGCGGGCAGTGTGGTCATCCTGTTCACCGGCTGGCAAGACAAATGGAACGATCCTGCCGCGTTCATTGGTGAAGATGCCGACGGCGTGCTGCACTGGCCCGGTTTCGGCGCAGACGCTGCGACGTTCCTGATCACTGAGCGAGGGGTGGTCGGCCTGGGCACGGACACGCACGGCGTTGATCCGGGCAATGACGAAGAATACGGAGCCAGCTTCGCCATGTATCAGGCCGACGGCATGATTCTGGAGTGCCTGGCTGGATTGGACAGACTGCCGCCAGCAGGCGCGACCCTGGTGGTGGGCGGACTGCCTATCCAGGGCGGGTCTGGCAGCCCGGCACGCGTCCTTGCCTTTCTCCCGCCTGCCGATTGAAACCGCCCAGGGGCGCTGCTGAGTGCGCCCCTGGCCCCAGCCATCCCACCTCAGTCGCCAGCGAATCAGAAAACAGGTATGATTCTCGTTACGCGGGACTCTTCGGCTATGCCTGCGCAAACAGGCCGGCGCATCGTTGTAGTACTCTGAATATGGTCGTTGAGATGAGGACTGTATGCCCGGTGCTTCCATCACCCTGACGATCACCTTGCTGGTGATCTACGGCAGCCTGCTGGCCTGGCTGGCGGTCACCCGCCAGCGCCCGGCGCACATGACTCACAGGCGCTGGCTGGCCCTGGCCCTGGCTACCGCCTGGCTGGGGAATCTGACGGGTCTGCTGCCCCGCGACGCCCATCTGCGCACGCCGTATGATGCGCTGCTACCGGAGCCGCTCACTGCCTCCGCCCTGGCGATCCTCAGTGCCAGCGCCACGCTGGTTTTCTTTGGGGCGCTGCTACTCAGCTATCTGCGCTCGCGAGCGGTGATCGGCTGGATGGTTGGCGCAGGCCTGTGGTGGCTGGCACAGCTTGTCCTCAGCCTGATGGCCAGCAACCTGCTCCCCGGTCAGCCTGGCTGGTACCGCACCCTCTACGAAACCCCTCACAGCCCCGATTGGTTGATCGTGGCAGGCTGGTTGGGAGGTGGGTTGCTGTTGATGCTGATCGCGCTGTCCTCGTTCTACCGGGCAGCGCTGCCCGAACTGGCGAATCAGGCGCTCTTCGGCGCGGTGAACGTGCCGCCGCTGGTAGGGGGCATTGCCCTGGCCGCCAGCGGCGAGTACGTGGTCATGGAAATTGGGCTGCTGCTCCAATTGCTGGCGCTGCTCGGCGCAACCTATAGCGCCACAGCTTACCGCGTGCTGGACATTCGCCGCACCGTCCGCCAGGCGACTGTGGTGGGCGTTCTCACCCTGGTGATGGCGCTCGGCGCATTCGGCGTGGGAGCGCTGGCGCTGCACATGGACCTGCCCACACCGCAGCGTTACGCGCTGGTCGCGGCGCTGGCGCTCGCCGTCGCCGCCCTGATCAATCCGCTGTACAGCCTGATTGCCCGTGCACTGGCCGGGTCGCTCAGCGAACGCTCCGCCAGCACCTCGCAGCAGTTGCGCCGCTTCAGCGCCGACATCAGCGGCGTGGTTGACCTGGACGAACTGGTGGAACTCACCCTGCGCACGGTGCGCGCCTTGCTACGCGCCCGGCGCGGTGAATTCCTGCTGGTCAGCCATGCCGGCAAAGGCGTGCTGGAGGTCGAGCCTGCGCCAAGGCGCGGTGAACGGTCGCCGAAGCGCGGACAACTGGCGATCAGCAGCCCCATCACTCAGCGATTCCTGCGCGCCCGCGCCCCGCTGCTGCAATACGACCTGGACTTCAGCCCAGATTTTGCCAGTGTGCCGCCCGCCGAGCGCGCCTTCTTCAGCCAGACGCGCATGAGCGCCTACGCGCCCATCGTGGTGCAAAACCGGCTGATCGGGATCGTGTGCTGCGGGCCGAAGATCAGCGACGATCCATTCACCGCCGCCGATCTGGAAATCCTGATGACCATCGCCAATCAGACAGGCGTGGCGCTGCGCAGCGCCCGCCTGATCAGCGACCTGCGCCGTCGCGAAGCCGAGCAGAAAGCGCTCAACCGCGCGCTCTCCGCGGCCAAAGAGCAGCTCGAGAAGCTCGACAGCGTCAAGAGCGACTTCATCACCATCGCCAGCCATGAACTGCGTACGCCGCTGGCGCAGATCCGCGGCTACGCCGAACTGATGGAGTCTATGAACGAAGACGGGCAACTCGATCAGGATCAGATCGCCAGCATGACGGCCTGCATCAGCCGCGCTGCCGACCGCCTGGAAGAACTGATCGCGGCTATGCTTGATGTCAGCCAGCTCGATATTGACGCCATGAGTCTGCAGTTCAGCCCGGTGCGCATCGAGGTGACCATGCGGGCGGCGCTCGAACCGCTGGTCGAAGCGGTGCGGCAGCGCAAGCTGATGGTGTCGGCGCGCAACCTGCGCGACCTGCCCACCATCATGGGCGATGAAGGGCGATTGGTGCAGGCATTCCGTAACATCATCCTCAACGCCATCAAGTACACGCCCGACGGGGGACGCATTGACATTCGCGGCGAAGCGCGCGAGAACGAGGTGATCGTCTCGATCAGCGATACGGGCATCGGCATTGATCCCTCTCTGCACTCGCTGATCTTCGAGAAATTCTTCCGCGCCCAGGACCCGAACTATCACTCGACCGGCACCACCAAGTTCATGGGAGCCGGACCAGGGCTGGGCCTGACCATCGCGCGCGGTGTGGTAATGGCGCACGGCGGGCGCATCTGGGTGGAAAGTCCCGGCTACGATCCGGAAAAGTGCCCTGGCAGCACTTTCTACATCCTGCTGCCGCTGACTCCGCCCGACCTGGCGCACCGTCTGGGCGACCTGCAGAAAGCGGTACGGCTGAGCGAGCGCGCCGGTCACATCCTGCAACCGACTCCGATGCAGACTCCAGCCGCTGCGGTGGAGTCGACACCTCCTTTCACTTCCACCCCGAACTGACCTCGTCCGAATCCAGCGTTGTGGGAGTCATTCATGCTCGAACTGATCATCTTCGACTGGGGCAACACCGTCATGCGCGACTTCCCCGATTACCGCGGCCCCATGGTCACCTGGCCGCGCGTCGAGGTCATGCCGGGGATCGAGGGGGCGTTGCAGCGACTGGCGCAGACCTATCGGCTGGTGCTGGCGAGCAATGCCTACGAGTCGAACGCTCTGCTGGCTCAGCAGGCGCTGGCACGCGTTGACCTGGCCAGGTACTTCTGCCTGATCCTGACGTCGCAGGAATTGGGCGCGGCCAAGCCCGATCCGCTCTTCTTCGAGCAGGTGCTCGCCGCCGTGGAGACGGTGCCGCACCGGGCCGTGATGGTGGGCGACAACTTCCGCACCGACATCGTGGGGGCCAAGTATGCGGGACTGTGGGCGGTGTGGTACAACCCTGGCGGTGCCACCCAGCCCGCCGACGTGCCTTTCGCCGCCGACGCTGAAATCCGCTCGTTCGACGACCTGGACGCGGCCATCCAGCGTATAGACTGCCTGGCTGAGGGGATGATCTAGAAGCCACTATGAACTCTTGAGAAGCGTCTCGCCCTCACCCCTGCCCCCCTCTCCCTCGCGACTGCGTCGTGGGGTGAGGAGCTTTGCCCGGAGACGCCCCCTCGCCCGCCGCGGATTGAGAGCAAAAGCGCATAACACGCTCTCATGCCTTGCGCCAGGGGGAAAAATGTCACCGCCGGAGTGAGATGCTCCGGCGGTGTGCTTTCACTGCGCTTCTGGTTCGGGCGGACGCCAGTACAGGCCACCACCGCTCTCGCGAACGAGCAGATGATGATCGATCAGTTCGCGGCGCAGGCGGGCGTAGTCGGGATGAATGGCCTTGAGCACGGCGTTCACTTCCTGCTCGGTGTACTTGACGCCCGGCGCGAACTTCTGCACCAGCCAGCGCAGGATGACCAGCAGCTTCTTCTGTTTGGTGGGGATCACCTTGAGCTGATACCCCTCGAAGTGATCCTTCATCACCTTGCGATCTTCGTCGCTGAGCGGCAACTCGTCCACCCACGACGTGTCCGGCGGGGGCGTGGGCGCAACCTGCGCCAGCGCGCGGTAGTCCAGCCCGCGCCGCAGGACAGCTTCCAGGACGTCCGCCCGCAGCATATAGACGCGCGTATTGCCGATAGCCTGCAGGTTGACCAGCCCGACTTCGTGCAAGCGGCTGAGGTGGTGCGAGACAGTCGGCTCGGACAGGCCCAGCGCCTCGGCCAGTTCACCCACGCGGCGGGGCTGTTCCTTCAGCAAGCCAATGATGTACAGCCGGTTGCGGTCGGCGAGCGCTTTGAAGAAGCGCTCCATCTCTTCGGCGGGGGTAGTGCCTACCCCTTTGGTTTGAGCCATGTTCGTTTCACATTCTTCTAATTAGATGACGATCTAATTAGAAGTATATCGAAATAACCGGCCTTGTCAAGAGTATTTCGGCTGTGATCCGGACGTAAATCTGAGGCTGCCCCTCACCCCCTGCCCCCTCTCCCACTGCGACTGCGTCGCGGGGTGAGGGGAAAAGCGGGTTGTGTATCCTTGGCGGTTGAAACTCACACGCTCAGCCAGTTACAGGCGAGCACAGACGCCCCGCATCCGACTTTCAACCGACTTCGATACACTACCGAAAAGCGGCAGCAGTCCCTCTCCCCTTTGAGGGCTGAGGGAGACGGGGGGTGAGGTTCTCAAACGGCCTCTCGGAGTGCCAACGTTCAGGTAGGGGGCAGTCTTTGCGCTGCCCCCTACGAGCGCCTATTCTTGGGGATTGCTTGCGCTGGTCACATCGGTCATTTCCAGCCTCACCTGCGTGGCGATCAGTTGCCCCTGGCGAGCCAGATCAATAGCGGTGGCAAGCACACGAGCGGCTTCTTGAGGACTATGGAAGCCTGTGCTATTTTCTGACGAAATGAAATCCCACCGTAGCTGGGCTGCGCGATGCAGTTGTAATGCCTCTTGCAGGTCTTCATCGGTTGCACCAGCCTCGCGAGCAGCATTGATTGCGTCAATCAGGTCGAGCAGAGCGTCTTCGCTACGGCGCAACAATTCCGAGGTTCGGTTCTGGGCAGTGAGTACCCGGTCGCGGAGTTCTTCTTCTGACAGGTTGTGGCAGGTACCGCAGGACTGCTTAAGATTCACCAACGGACTGCGCAACCAATGGTCAGAGACTTTCACACTGCCATCGCGTACGTAGGGCATGTGGCAGTCGGCACAGGAGACACCCGAACGAGCGTGAATGCCCGTGCTCCATAGTTCAAATTCGGGGTGTTGGATCTTGATCATTGGAGCACCGGTCTCCTTGTGCGTCCAGTCTTTGAAGCCATAGGTATCATAGTGCTTCTCGATATCGTCGGCAGTGAAACCCTGGCTCCAGGGGAAGGTCAGCTCTTTGTTCTCGCCCAGGAAATAGTATTCCACGTGGCATTGGGCGCACACGTAAGACCGCATCTCCTGGCGGGTGGCCTGCGAGAGGTCTACGCCACGCTCTTCCATGGCGTTGCGAAACGCTGGCCGTGTGATGACCAACTGCATGGTATCGGGATCGTGGCAATCGGCGCACGAGCTGCCCAGGTGAAGTTGATCTTTCAGTTCGTTATAGGGAGTGCGGTTAAAAGTTTCCCACCCTAGCTGCTTAATCAATATAGGAGCCTCTGCGGCGTGACAGTTGATGCACGCGCCTGGCTGCTCAACTACCTGAACACGTTGAGTCTGTGCCTGATCAAGTTGGGCATAGTAGTGTCCTCGCTCTTCATTGTGGTCTATGCTGAAGGCATAGCCAGCCCACAGCCGCACCATCGCGGGGTAGCGTTCTAGTTTGCTGTATGGCTCAGAACCGCCGTATTCGGTTTTTCCATAGTTGATCCGTGTTTTGGCGAACGAGTCATATTGACTCGGAAAATTCTTGCCCCACACCGCTGGATCAATCTCATCTGGCCCAATTTCCACAACGCGCAGCGGATAAGCGGCCTCCTCGCTTTTGCGCTCAGTAATACTGACCAACAACAGAGCAACCAGCACCGTCAAAACTGCTGCCCCAGCAAAAACGAATACGATCGGCAGGGTACGGCGCGATACAATCCGCTTCATTCCGAATCCTCCCTTGGATAAGACCTAGAGCGCTCCAAAACTCATTTGAGATGTCCGACATCGCTGTGGCAGGTTACGCAGCGCAACTCTTCGTCATGGGGCGCGCTGGTAATGATCTGGCTCACCATATCTCTATGGCACTCCACACAATTGCCCTGGACGACATCAGCGTTGAACGACTTGATGCGGATTGGCTCCGGAAAAGCGCCCGTAGTGAAGGCCCAGCTATGGTTGAAACCGTTCAGAGCCTTGACCAGCCATTTACCGACAGGATGGTGTGGGGTGTGGCAATCGTTGCATGTCGCGACAGCTTTGTGGCTCGAATGATTCCAGCTCTCAAACTGATCGCGCATGATATGACAGTTCATGCAGGTTTGTGGATCGTCAGATAGATAGGATGGGCCTTCTGCATACACAAAAGTGAACACCCCCAGGCCAAACAGAACTCCTATTATCCCGCTCAGGAGCAAAACCGCAGAGCCTGGAAAGGTTCGAGTGCGGTCAGAAGGAGCTGACATCGAGCATCTCCTTATCTTCCACCGAGACTCATAGGCGCACAACTTTTAGCTTTTGCTCAGGAATACCGGCTTTTTATCGCCCAGAGCACTGGTCACCCCCTCCTCCGATTCTTTCGGAAAACAAGACACGGGCTGCATCTCTACATCAGCCCAACCTTAGTTTTTAGAATAACGGTTTTCTTTTTTTTCGCAAGATCGCCGTCAGGTCAGATACGGTGACAATATCAAGGCTCACCAGGCAGGTTAGGCAAGGGATAGCGGGCAAACCACAGAGTTTGGAAGTCAATGACCGGAGTACTACTTCTGCCCTGCCTGTAGCATCTCTCCCGCCCAGGTGACCGCGCGCACATCCGCAGCCGCGGCGCACTGCGGGCCGAGCAACGCCCCCAGCACCGCGCGGAAGCGGTCGGGTGAGCCGCTGGTGTAGTAGATCACCTGCCCCTCCCTGGCCGAGAGGTTCAGCGCACCGCGCGCTTCCAGCACGCGCCCGGCCTGCCGCGCCACCGCCGGGCTGGGGTCAACGATGGTCACGTCCGGACCGGCTTCGGCCTGGATAGTCTCTTTGAGGAAGGGGAAATGGGTGCAGCCCAGCACCAGTTGATCAATGCCCGCCGCCAGCAACGGTTGCAGGCACCGGCGCACCGCCTGGTGCGCTGCCGCTGAGTGCGTGTCGCCCGCCTCGGCCAGGCGCACGAATTCCGGACAGGCGCGCGCTTCCACGCGCACGCCCTGGGCGAAACGCCCTACCACGCTGGCGTAGAGTTCGCCCTGGAAAGTTGTCTCGGTGGCGATCACGCCGATGACGCCGGTGCGGGTGTCGCGGGCCGCCGGTTTGACAGCCGGTTCCATGCCCACGAAGGGCAGGTGCGGAAACAGTTCGCGCAGCCGGTAGAGCGCGGCGGCGCTGGCCGTGTTGCAGGCCACGACAATCAGCTTGACGCCCTGGGCGATAAGAAATCGCGCCACCCCGACGGTGAAAGCGCGCACTTCCTCGATGGAACGGGTGCCATAGGGGATATGGGCCTGATCGGCCACGTAGATCACGTCTTCGGCGGGGAGTTGCACCCGCAGTTCGCGCAGAATGGACAGACCACCCACACCCGAATCGAGTACCCCAATCGGGCGCGCGGCCTGCGAAATGTCCGCTAGTTCGTTCATGGCTCAGGCTACAGGTTGCGCACCTCAAAGCCACGCCCGTTCAGCAAGGCGACGAGCGGGCTGCCCGGCAACCAGCGCAGTTGCTCGCCCAGCCCTCCCGCGCCAATAGTGACCAACAGCCCGGCAAAACTGATCGTCTCACCGTCGTCGAGCGTCAGGTCGGCCAGCACGTAGCGGTCGCTCAGGCGCAGTCGTTCCACTGCGGGCCAGGACACCACGTAGCGCTCTCCGGACAGGGGCTTACCGTCGGCATCGTGCGGCAAGAGCACCAGCCGTTCCGCCGAGCAACCCAGATAGTACTGGCCGATGACGCCA
Source organism: Anaerolineae bacterium (assembly GCA_034433965.1). Classification (GTDB taxonomy): domain Bacteria; phylum Chloroflexota; class Anaerolineae; order Aggregatilineales; family Aggregatilineaceae; genus UBA2029. The sequence continues at coordinate 14,515 of DAOTZZ010000332.1, read as the reverse complement.
CGCCAGGTGCGGAACAGTTGCACGGCCAGGAAAATCCACGCGATCCAGCCGAGCGCGCTCAACAGACCGGCGTTGAGCACGCCGCCCAGGATATTCAGCACCAGCCCGCCGACGGTAAGCTGCTTCCACAGCCGCCACTGCGTTGTGCCGCGCACGTCAATCACGCCGATCACCGGCTCATCGGCCCGCAACGCCCGGCTCACAGCGCGCACGGCGGGCACGTCCGGCCCGGCGAAAAATGCTGCGTCCTCCGCTCCTGGCAGCGGAGGCACGACCTCCGCCACCTTTTCGACAGCGGCTTCCAGCGAGTGATCCACGACTTCCATCGCCTGGCGCAGTGCCTGGGAAACGGACACCTCCTTCTCGATCGTTACCCGTTCCTCGCGGCGCATCCCCCTGTAGCCGGTGCCCTGGGGTACGCCTTTGCGCTTGTCCTTGCCAGCGGGTATTTCCGGCGGCAGGGGCAACGGCGGCGGTGGTGGGACAATCTGCGCGGGCGGCGGGACGATCTCCTCCGGCGGGGCGATCTCCAGTTCGGGCACAGGCGGAGCCACGTCCTCCACTTGCGCCAGATCGAACACGCCAGCGACCGGCGCGGATTCGCCCGTCACAGGTTCTGGTGCGGCAGCGGGAATGGCGGGTTCATCGGCTGCTCGCACCCGCCCCGGCAGCGTCCCTGCCACGCGTATCACTTCGTTGAAGGCGCGTGCCAGCTCTCCCGCGGACTGATACCGCGCGTCCTTGTCCTTGGCCAGCGCCTTGAGGATGACCTGTTCCATCTCCACCGGCAGGTCGGGCATGAACTCACGCGGCGAGGGCGGCGGATCGTTGATATGCTTGTACATCAGCGTGAAGGGCGTATCGGACTCGAAAGGTGTGTGACCCAGCACCATTTCATAGAGGATCACGCCCAGCGCGTAGACATCAGTGCGGGCATCTACCGGCTCGCCGCGCCACAGTTCCGGGGCCATATAGGCGGGGGTGCCGAGCACCACGCCCGTCTGTGTCAGGCTTTGCGTGGCGGCCATGATCTTGGCCAGCCCAAAATCCATCAGATACAGGTTGTCCCACTGATCAATCAGGATGTTGTTGGGCTTGAGGTCGCGGTGAATGACGCCCTCGGCGTGTGCGTAGTCCAGCGCTTCGGCGATCTGCGTCAGGTAGCGGGCCACCGTCGGGAGCGGCAGCGGGCCGCGCTTGAGACGGTAGTAGAGCGATTCGCCCTCGACCAGGCGCATGACCAGGTAGAACAGTTCTCCCTGGTGCCCGAAGTCGTGCACCGGCAGAATGCGCGGATGTTCCAGGCGGGCAATGACATGCGCCTCGCGCTCGAAGCGGGCGACGAATTCCGGATCAGCCGCCAGATCGGCGCTCATCACCTTGATCGCCACGTCGCGCTGCATGTTGCGTTGCCGCGCGCGGTAGACGGTCGCCATGCCACCTTTGCCCAGCTTGCCGACGATCTCATAATTGCCGAGCGTCTGGGAGATCAACGGATCGCTCATGGTCCCTCGCCTGGACTGCCCCTGCCCTGATCAGCGGGTGACAGACATACCCCTCTAAATCAGTACGTAGAAATGCGCCGGGAGTCGCAGCCTCCCGTCCCGGACAGGTGCCACCTTTCGTAGCTCCAGTTTAATCCGCAACGGGTGTCTTTTCAAAACGGAGCAGCTACGAGCTACGGTCCAGTCTTCGGGCGGAACAAAAAAGGGGGGCGCTGAGAGCGCCCCGTCGAGGAAGTCCGCCGCGAAGCGAGCAGGGGTCAGGGCGAAAGCGGCGTCAGCGCTACCCGATAACGGGCCGGTTCGGTAGTCACCGGAGCCAGGCCGGACACCACCAGCACCGCCTGAGCGGAGGCCCCGTCCAGAGTAACTTCCCACTCACCCTGCGGTGCATCGCCTGCGCCGAGCAGACGTGTCACCGGCGATTCAGCAGAAGGCTGCACCAGCAGCACCAGAAATTCCTGGGGCAACACGTTGTCGGTGCGCAGCCACCCTTCGCTGAACCAGCCGCCGTCGTCGTGCTCCATGTCGTCGGCATAGCCGATCTCCGGAATGCTGAGGTCATCGAGCAGAAAACCCGGCTGTGTGACCGCGTCGTCGGTGATGTACTCAAAGCGCAGCAGAATCTCCTGACCGGCATATGCCGACAGATCGATCACCTCTTCGACCCAGCCGCCGCTCTCGCCCGTGTAGCCGGGGCCATAGGCGTTGCCGTGTGGGTCGTCGGTAGTCGTGCGCCGCGAGGCCAGCGGCGTCCAGGTCGCGCCGCCGTCGGTCGAAACCATCACATAAGCATAATCCCACAGGTTCTCGATCTGATACCATGTCCAGAAACGCAGCGTGGCCTGCGCTACGTCGCGCAGATCGAAGGCGCGCGTCAGGCGCGAGTCGCTGTCGTCGGCGCGGTTCGACCACCACATCATGCGCCCGCTGTGCGCATTCTCCGGCACGATACCCACCGTGCTATCCCCGCTGAAGCTCAGCCGGAAGCGCCCTTCCGGCAACGCCAGGTAGTGCGCCCCCCACTGCGGCGCTGCGGCTGCGCGCGGCGCGCCTGGCACGAGCGTCGCTGTGAGCGTTGCCGGCGGCAGGCCCGCCAGATCAGGCAGGGTATAGGCGTAGCGCCCGTCGCCGACCGAGGGGTCTTGCAGCAGGTTGGTCACCAGCCAGTCGGCGAACAGGTCAACCAGGCGCACCGGTGCGCCGGTGAGCGGGTCGGTCGCGCCGATTCGCGCCAGAGTCTCGTCTACGCTGATCAGCCCGTTGGCTGGATCGCGCACCAGCGTCGTCGTGGCCCGCTCGCCGTAGCGTTGATAGAAGTAGGCCGCGAACAGGAACGATGCGCCGTAATGAGCGCCGCGCTGTCCGCTGGCCTCCGGCCAGGAGTTCAGTTGCAGCGCCGGATCGCTCAGGAAGAGATAGGCGAAGTTGCTCATCCCATAGCCGGTGAGCAGCGTCGCCAGTTCGGAGAGGCCCTCGTTGAGCCAGGTGTCCTCGTTGCGATCGACGTACCAGTGCACCATGTGCTGGAATTCGTGCGCCAGCACTCCCTCGTAGTAGTCGCTGCCGATCGTCGTGCGCATGGTGTCCAGGTTGACGTAGAACATCTCACGTTCGTTGGAATAGGTCACCGCAGCCGCCGGATAGGAACTGGAGCTGCCGTAATAGGCGGCCACCCAATTGCCCAGGCGCGTGGCGTGCAGCACGTACAGGTGCGGATCGCCATCTATGCCAGGTGACCACTCGCTGCCGAACACCTCGTGAATGCGCGGGCGGATGACCCGTTCGAATGCTTCCGCCGAGTGCCGAATGGCCGCCGGGTCCACTTGCTGCCCCACTTCGACGAACATGTAAACATGGGGCGTCTTGTAGACCAGCTCCGCGTCCACCTGGAAAGCGTAATCCTCATCCAGGTTGTCCGCCCAGAAGGTGATCACGCTGCCCAGGGGCAATTCGGGCGGCGGCTCCGACGGCGGCTGCGGGACCGCAGTCAGGCCGAGCAGGCGGCGTGCCAGATCAATGCGATCGCGCGGGGGAATGAGCGTGTTGCCCAGGCCCGCCGACGGCGCGGTGCCGGGCGACTGCGCGACCAGCGTCGGCGCGGGCGTGAGCGCTTGCGCCGCCCCCGCCGGTGGCACCGCCGGAACAGCGGCCAACAACGTCCCGCCCGCGAGCAGGGCGATCACAACCCAGGACAAGAACCAGACCGGAAGTCGCACGCGCACAGGCACATCCCTCTGAAAATCCAGGCATCATCCTGACACAGTTTTAACCAATACACCCGTCCTGCGCCCAATCGTCAGGCGCGTAGTGCGGGATGCACTCCTCAGAGGATTCGCAGCGAACTCTCACGGGGCGTTAACCTTTCAATGCTACAATCAGAAATCGGGAGTGCTCTTCTGGTCTCCTTTGTCCTGTTCCAGGGAATCGGGCCGGTCGTCCACCATGAGTATCCGCACACGCCTGACTTTTCTGTATGCCAGCCTGCTCGCCATCGCCATGCTGATGTTCAGCGCGGCGACCCTGAGCGTGTTGAGCTGGACGCTGCGCCGTCAGGTGGACGAGGCGCTGCTGAAGGCGGCCAGCGACGTGCATCTCGAAGCGGTACTGGGAGCCGTCCCGCCCGCGTCCGACAACGCCTTGCTGAGCGAACTGGCCCGTATGCGCGCCAACACGCTGGACACGCCGGGCGTCTTCGTGCAGATCTGGTTGCGCGACCCACAGACAGGCCGGGCCATCCTGCACGACTATTCCTGGAGTCTGATGGGGCTGGGACTGACCAGCCCGCTCGACCCGAACGCGCTGGGCGCTTCCGTAGAAATCCGCCGCGATGTCACTCTCAATGGGCATCATATGCGCGTGGTCTCGATCCCCCTGGAGATCAACGGCGAACTGCGCGGCACGATTCAGACAGCGCAGTCGTTGCGCACGGTAGATGCCGCCGTGGATCGCCTGCTGAAGATCATGCTGATAGGCGGTGCGCTGACCATGCTGGCCGCCCTGCTCATTGGCGATTACCTCACCCGCCGCGCCCTGCAGCCCATTGACACCATCGCGCAGACGGCCCGGCAGATCACCGCCGCCGACGATCTCAGCCGCCGCATCCCCTACAACGGCCCGCCGGACGAACTGGGGCAGCTCACTCAGACCTTCAACGAGACGCTGGAACGACTGGAGCGGCTCTTCAACGTGCAGCGGCGTTTCGTGGCCGATGTCTCGCACGAGATGCGCACGCCGCTGACCACCATTCGCGGCAACCTGGACCTGATGCGGCGCTTTGGCTACGACGAGGAAGCGGTCGAGGCCATTGACAGCGAAGCCCGCCGCATGTCGCGCCTGGTGGAAGATTTGCTGCTGCTGGCCAAAGCCGACGCCGGACGCCTGCCGCTGGAACGCCGTCTGGTGGATGTTGACGCCATCGTGGTGGAGGTGTTCAACCAGGCCCGCGTGCTGGCCAATGGCGTGAAAGTCGTCCTGGGGCAGGTTGACACGGCGCGTGTGCTGGGCGACCCCGATCGGCTCAAGCAACTGCTGCTCAACCTGGTCTCCAACGGCCTGAAGTACACGCCAGAGGGCGGCACAGTCACCCTGTCCGTGCAGCGCCAGGAACACACGGTCGCCATCAGCGTGGCCGATACCGGCATCGGCATCCCCGCCGAAGACCTGCCACACATCTTCGACCGCTTCTACCGCGTGGACAAAGCCCGTTCGCGCGCGCAGGGCGGCACGGGCCTGGGCCTGTCTATCGCCAGGTGGCTGGCCGAAGCGCACGGCGGGCACATCTCCGTCACCAGCGAGGTGGGCAAAGGCTCGGTCTTCACCGTCACCCTGCCCCTGGCGAATGACCATCAGCAGCGTTCCTCCATCCGCGACACGCTCCCTAACCTGCGCCCGGTGCGGCTGCCGCGCTCGCACTGAATTCTAAGCAGCTTCTTAGACTGGCGTTACACAGTTTTTACATTTTCGCGCTCAGAATCAAAATGTGTGCATCAACACGCTGACGTATACGCTATCAGGAGATGATGGCTATGTGGCTGAAACGTGTTCTGCTGATGAGCCTGATCGCTGTGATGGTCGTCAGCGGCCTGGGGCTGCTGACGGTGAGCGGTGCCTGGCAGTTGCCTGCCGCCGTCGTGCGGGCGCAAACGGAAGGCAAAGCCTGGCTGGGAGTCTCAGTGGCCGACAGCAAGGATGGCGTCACCGTGCGCCAGGTGGTCTCCGGCTCGCCAGCGGACGAGGCCGGCCTGCGCCCCGGTGACGTGATCGAGGCGGTGGACGGCACGACCATCAAGACGGCGGAGCAGTTGGTGGAAATCATTGGCGATCACGCGCCCGGCGATGAGATCGTACTGACCATCTCCTGGCGCGGCGATTCCCGCGAGGTGACGGTGACGCTGGGGGCGCAGCCGGAGAAGCCCATGCTCGAAGTCCGGCCCGGCCCAGGGGCGATATGGCGCGGCATGATGAACCTGATGGGCGTGGAACTGGAAGTGACCGACGAGGGTCTGCGCGTCGAGTCCATTGATCCCGACTCGCCGCTGGCCGATGTGGGCTTCCAGGAAGGCGATGTGATCACCGCCATCAACGGTGAGAAGATTGACACGACCATGCCCCGCCTGATGCTGCGCCTGTTCCGCTTCGACAAGCCGATCGTCTTCACCGTGCAGCGCAATGGCGAGGAGATCGAGATCACCGTTGATCCGACGGAGCTGGCCGGGCAGTATCTGCCGGAGATCGCGCCGGTACGCCCCACCCAACTGGGCGTTTCCTTCCAGAATATTGACGCCGACCTGGCTGCCGAGAAAGACCTGCCGGTGACCGAGGGCGCGCTGATCGTCGAAGTCTTCGAAGACACGCCCGCGGCCAAGGCCGGTCTGCAGGTTGGTGACATCGTGCTGGCGGTGGACGGTGAGCCGGTGAACGAAGAACACACCCTGCGCGACCGTCTGACCGCCTATGAAGAGGGCGACGTGGTGACCCTGACCGTGCGTCGTGGCGACGAGGAACTGTCGCTGGAAGTGACGCTCGGCCCGCGTGGGCCGGAAGTCCTGGGCTGGACTCTCCCGAACCTGCCCGACATGCCCTGGATGTGGGAGTTTCACGGGGGCAACATGCCCGGCGGGATGCGCAATTTCCGCTTCGGGGGTGACCTGGAGCACTTCCTGGAACAGCACCCGCACCTGCGCGACTTCTTCAAGGGGCTGGGCGAGGAAGACCTGTTCGACTTCGACATCCCCGAAGTACAGCCGACCGTTCCCGGTCAGTCGGCGTGAGCACTGCCAGGCAAAGGCAAACGAATAGTCCTTGTCGGGGCGGGTTTCGAAACCCGCCCCGACTCTGCCTGGCGCGGTTGAGGGCCATCGGTCGAGCCAAAGCCGCTGGACAACCTTCGCGCACCTCTGTTCCTTATGCCGGTTTGACGCACACCGCCACGAAGTGCTCGGCGCAGGCTGCGGGCAGGGCGCGCGCCAGAGCGACGTTCAGCCGAAACAGCAGCGGGTGAAAGGCGAAATACGTGGGATCTTCGATGGCGCGGAATGTGTCCAGGGCCAGGCCGCTTTGTTCCGCCAGCGCCATGATCTGACGGCGCGTGTTGGCACGGTAGAGCACCGGAAAGGCGTCTTCCTCTGCGCGTTCGTACAGGCGAGGCACCAGCCAGCGTTGCAGGGGGCGCAGCATCCGGTTGACCAGGGCGGGCAGGCTGTACGCGCCGGGAGCCAGCATCACGAATGCCCCGCCCGGACGCAACACGCGGGCCACTTCGCGGAAGGCATCGAGTGGCTGCAGCAGGTGCTCCAGCACCCAACTGGCCAGCACCAGGTCTACACTGCCGGCGGGCAGGGGCAGGGCATCAGCGGAGGAAACCGCGCGGGGCAGGTCTGGCAGGCGATGCTCTACCAGTGAGCGGTGATCCGGGTCGAATCCCAGCGGGTGCTCGATGGCCGGGCCGAGTTGTTCCAGCACGCCGCCGCGCCCGCAACCCAGATCGAGCACGCGCATCCCCGGTTTCAGCCGCGCGCGAATCTCCGCCTCGTAGACGGCGGTGGCGGGCCGCCAGCCAGGGCGCATCCGTGCGTAGCGGGTGCGGTAGGCATTCTGCCGATCCAGCGAGAGCGGCATACTCTCTCCGTCCTGCCGCGCCGCCCGCTCAGCGGACGACCACACGGCTGCCGTCTGGCGTCTTGTTGACCACGATCTGCACAGGGAACGCCTCGCGCAGTTCTTCCAGGTGCGTGATCACCAGCACCAGGTCGAACTGATCCTGAATGGCGGTGATCGCCTCCACCAGGCGCTGACGGCCTTCGTCGTCCTGCGTACCAAAGCCCTCGTCAATGAACAGGGTGCGCAACTGCGCGCCCGCCCGCCGCGCCAGCATCTGACTGAGCGCCACGCGGATGGCGAAATTGACGCGGAACGCCTCCCCGCCCGAATACAGGTCGTAGTTGCGCGTGCCCAGTTCGTCGCTGATCAGGATGTCCAGCGTCTCGATCGCGCCGCCGGCCTTCTTTTCGCGCTGCGTATCGAAGCGCACATGCATGCGCCCGCCCGTCATGCGGGCCAGCAGGTTGTTCGCGGCATCTTCCAGTTCGGGGATGGCCGCTTCGATGATCATGGCGGGCACGCCGTTCTTGCCGAAGGCATCGCGCAGTTGCTCGTAGAGCGACTGCTCCAGCTTCTGTTCCTCGCAGCGCTTCTCCAGGTCGGCCTTGCGCTGACGGGCCATTTCCAGCGCGGCGAGTTTCTGCTGGGCGCGAATGACCATTTCCTGGGCACTCCGTTCGGCGGTGCGACACTCGCGCAACTCCTGCTCGCGCCGTCTTGCCTCCTCGACCTGTTCCTTGAGCACCTCGATCTCGGCGCGGGCGGCGTCGGCTTCGCGGCGCTCGTCGGTCAGCGCTGCCTGCCAGCGGGCGCGACGTTCTTCTGCCGCGGCCAGCGCCCGCTCGACCTCCGGCAACTGTCGCAGAGCGCTGTCCAGTTCGCGGTGACGCTGCTCGTAGGCGCTGTAGGCGCTCAGGGTCTCGCGGGCGGCAGTGTGCGCGTCGGAGTCGTAGCCCAGCGCGTCAACCTGCGCCTGGACTTCGCGGCGCTGTGCCAATAACTCCTGGGCGAAGTCCTGCGCTGCCAGCGTCGCCTCGACACTCTCCAGAGCCAGGCGCTCGTCTCGCAGCGCATCGGTAGCGTTCTGCGCCGCTTCGATGGCCGTTTCGAGACGGGCCGCGCGGTCGCGCAGGTCTTTCAGGCCACGCAACTCGACTTCCAGCCGCTTGAGTTCGGCCTCGCCCGTCTTGCGCTCCTCGATGATTTCCTCGCGGCGGGTCTCGTTGGCCCGGTAGAGATCGCCGCGCTTCTTGCCTTCGGCGGCGACCTCGGCCAGCACCACCGCTTTGTGCTGCTCGTCGAGTGGCTGACCGCACAGCGGGCAGGTTGCTTCGGCGGCCTCTAGCTGCGTCAGGCGCTGCTTGAGTTGCTGCATTTCTTTTTTCAGTGCCTCGTTAGTGGCACGCAATTCTGCTTCTTCCTGCGCCAGCTCATTGAGCCTGTTGCGCAGTTCGTCGCGACGCACCTCTTCGGCCTCCAGCCGCGCGATCTCCAGCCGCAGATCGGCCAGATCGGCCTGCAAGGGGGTGAGTTCGGCGGCAGCTTCTTCGGCCTGGGCGATGCGGTCGCGGTGCACCCGCGCCTGCGCTTCCAGTTCGGCGCGGCGAGCCTGAATGTCGCGATCAATCTGCGCCAGGCGATCTTTCAGACCGCTGAGAGCCTGCAGCTTCTCACCGAGGGCCTGATCGGCTTCGCGGGCCGTCTGCAAGTGACGGTAGCCTTCTTCGATGGCCTCGCGCTCGGCGATGATGCTCGCCAGCGCCTCGCGCTGCTGCTGATAGCGCGAAACCTCGGCCTCGGTCTCCGCCAGGTCGTGCTCGCGCTGCTGAATGCGCAGTTCGGCCTGCGCCAGTCGAGCCCTGGCCGCGTCCATCTGCGCTTCGGCACCGGCTACTTCGGCGTAACGGGCTTCGGCGTCGGCGCGGCGCTGTTGGGCGTCGGCCAGCGTCTGTTCGGCCAGCGCCAGGTCGCGTTGCAAGGCGGGTTCTTCGGCCTCCTGCCGCGCGATCTCCTCGATCTCGCGGCTGAAGAGGTCTATGTTGTGCTTGATCAGGCGCAGGCGCTCTTTGGCTCGCTCCTCATAGGCAGCCCACTGCTCCAGGCCCAGGATGTCGGCGAGCAGTTGCTTGCGCTCGTACGGTCGCGCCACGGTGAACAGGTCAGCGCGGCCCTGTTGCAGGAAGGCTGAGTGCACGAAGGTGTTGTATTCCAGCCGCAACAATTCGACGATACGCTTTTCGGTGTGCCGCAGCGCGGGAGCGCTGATCGGTGACCACTGGCCCGTGTCCGGGTCCTTCATGAACAGATCGAGCGTGCTGCGTCCGCCGGACTTGCCAGCGCCTTTCTGCCGTCGGCGCACCACGCGGTAGAGATCGTGCCCCTGCACGAAGTCGAGCTGCACCAGCATTTCGCTCTGCCCCTGGTGAATCAACTCGTCGTCGGAGGCGCGCGCCTTGCCCCACAGCGCCCAGGTGATGGCGTCGAGCAGGGTAGACTTGCCCGCACCGTTGGGGCCGGACAGGCAGGCCAGATGAACGCCCTCGAAATAAATGGGGTCGGGCTGACGATAGGCCAGGAAATTGCGTATTTCCAACCGCTTCGGAAGCATCTTCCCCACACCTTCAAAAGAGTTATCAGTCGTCAGTCGTCAGTTGCAAGTTATAGAGTCATGAGTTGAGAGCCAGAGTTAGAAGGCATGAGTGATCAGGTGACGAGTCACGCTCGGACCCGCCTCACTCAGCGCTCGGTGCTGTTGCTGGCGTCGCGCTCCAAATCGTATCCGGCGAACAGAGCGCGGGCGCGGTCGAGCAGCAGCGCGATCCGTTCCGGGGGCACGTCTTTGGTCTGGAAGTAGCGTTCCAGCAGCTCTTCTGGCGTCAATCCTTCCGGCGACAGGCCCAGGCGCAGCCGCGCCGGACGCTCGACCTGCCGCTGAATGGCGGCTACGTGGTTGGCTCCGGCGTCTTTGAGCGCCTGGAAAATGTCGCGCTCGCGCAGCAGGAGATCCGCCTCCGGATCGGCTGTGATCTGCACGCGCACGACCGCATCCGACAGTTCGTGCCGGGCGATGGCATCGAGCACAGTGCGGGTGGGGTCACCGGAGCCGCGCACGTCCACACGCAGAGTGACAAAGGGCCGGGCATTCACAGGCACGAACTGCCAGGTCGTGGCCCCGCGCGTCAGTTCCACCCACACAAAGCCCTTGTCTTCGGCTTCCTCGCCGAAGTCTATCCGTTCCAGGCTGCCGCTGTAGATCACCGGCGGCGCGCCTTCGCGGCCCAGAGTGAGATTCTGATGCTTGTGAATGTGTCCCAGCGCCACATAGTCCCAGACGGGGTTGTTGAGGGCGCTGAGCAAGACCATCACGTCGCGGCCCAGCATCACCGAGCGCTCGCTGCCGAACGTCGCCCCCGCCACCGTGAAGTGACCGGTCAGCACGCGCGGCATGTCGGCGTCGGCGGCTGCGGCAGCGAGCTGATCGATCTGATAGTGCAGTTGGTCGGCCATCAGATCGTCTATCTCGCCGATGGTGGTGTTGGGAGGTATCACCATATTGCGCAGCAGGCGCGAGCGCTGCGGGTAGGGCGCGGTGGCCACCAACACCGGCCCGCGGCGGGTCTGAACGATATGGGTGGTATAGTCGCGCCCCAGGGTCACATTGGGCACGGCCAACGTCTCGTAAATCTCGATGCTCGATGCGCGCGCCTCGACGGACGGCAGATCGTGGTTGCCCACCAGCAGCACCACCGGGCACATCTCGATCAGGTCACGGATGCGGAAGGCAAACTCGCGCTGGAAAGTCGGGTTGGGGTTCTGCGATTTGAAGGCGTCACCGGCGAAGATGGCCAGGTCTACCTGGTTGCGGCGAGCATACTCGACCATCTCGTCCATGCGCCGCAGGAAGTCGCGCACGCGCGACGAAAGGCCCGTCTGCGCATCAATGCGGCCATAGCTTTCGACGCCGATATGCACATCGGCGAAGTGTAGCAGGCGAATCGGTTCGCTCATCGGCTGTCCTCCGGCAACTGCGCGACCGCGCTCATCCTTCCGCCCAACCGGCCAGAGCGATGGCTTCCAGGATGATATCGTGCAGGTAGCGATTGGTGACCACCACACCGCGGTTGTTGACCATGCGCGGCCCCGCCGTCCAGTCAATGGGGCGACCGGCTACGTCGGTCATGCGCCCGCCCGCTTCGGTGACGATGACATAACCCGCCGCGTGATCCCACAGCTTTTCCTGGAAACGGGGATCGGGCACCACGCGCAGATACATATCGCCCATGCCGCTGGCAACCAGAGCATACTTGTCCTGGCTATCCACCCCACGCTGCGGCGCATCCGGCCCGCGCCCCAGGGCACGGTTCACCTGCACCAGGAAATCCTGGTCGGTGTGACCGGGTTCGAAACTGGTCAGCAGCAGCGCTTCGCGCGGATCGGTGACGGTCGAGACCTGGATCGGCTCGCGCCAGCCGCCCGCCAGCGGCTCGCGGTAGGCCCCGCTACCTCGTTGCGCATAGGTGAGCGCGCCCAGATCTTCGGGCGGCTCTGGCTCGTCGCAGAACAGGCCGGGGCTGGCCAGCACGCCCAGCACCGGCTCGTTGCCGATCATCAGCGCGATGGCGACGCAATAGTGCCGCCCGGCCAGAAACCCTTTCGTGCCGTCAATGGGGTCTACGATCCAGGTGCGCTCAGCCCGTTTCTGTTTGCCAAAATCCAGCCAGGCGCAGACCTGTTCCTCAAAGACATAGCCGCCGACAGCGTCGGTGACGAAGCGCTGCACCAGGGCGCGCTGCCGGTCGCTGAGCAACAACATGAATTCTTCGGAGCGCTCTTCAGAAAGCACCGCGTCGTCGGGGAAGTTTTCGGCCAGGGCATTGCCAATGATGGCCTGCGAGGCATAATCGGCGATGGTGACCGGTTCACGCCCGTCTTTCTGCGAAGGGTCTACCAGTTCTTCCTGGATGTTCTGGCAAATGCCAGCGGCCACGCGGGCGATCGTCTTGGCCGTCTCAAGCTCATAAGTCAGGTTCACGGTGGGACATCTCCGGGGACTGTAGAACGTGCGGGCTATTGTAGCGCAACAGCTCCAGGCCGGACAACCGCGCATCGAAGCGGCAGTCCTCGCATCTAAAGTGAATAGGACGCACACACGCACCCAAAGAGGACGAGAAAATGAGCGTTGGCACAGCCCGTAACGGCCTGGTGCTGGTGATAGACGAAGCGCGCTGCCTGGTATGCGACGACTGCCTGGCCCGCCGTCAGTGTCGCGGCAACGCCATCCGCATCATTGACCGGGGCGAAGCGCCCTTCCTCGACCTGAGCCGTTGCTGGGGGTGTATGGTCTGCGTGATGGTCTGTCCGGGCGGGGCTATCGTGCGCCAGGAGTCTGTCCCATGAACCAGACTGCTTCGCTTCCGCACGACAGTCGCGCCGAACGACTGGCCGCCCTCGAACGGGAGTACGCGGAAGTGCGGGCCAGCCTGCCCGCTCACTCAACGCCGCCCGCGCTGATCATCCGCCTGGAAGAGCTGGAAGAAGCCATCGCCGAGCTGCGCGCTGCACTCGCCAGCCAGTCGCCTTCCAGCAGCGATTAGAGCGTGTTATGCACTTTTCTCCCTCAACCCCCAGCCCCCCGCGGCGCGGGAGAAGGAGGCGCTCGTAGGGGCGCGCAGGCCAAAGGTCGGCGTTTGTAGGGACGGGTTTCGAAACCGTTTCCCTCGCCCCGCGACGCAGTCGCCAGGGCGAGGGGCGCAGGGGTGAAGGGAAAACTCCGGGCATAACAGCCTTTAGTCGCCTCCCGCGCCGGAGTGCGAGTCTCTGACCAGCGCCGTGAAGCGCATGAAGGCTTTCTCCTGCGGGCTGAGGTCAGGCGGATAGACCGTGTCGTCGTAAGTCTCCAGGATGCGATAGCCCTCTTTGACGTAACTGCGCACGGTGTGCGGGCTGATGCCCATCTCGTCGGCGGCCAGTTCGGCGGACATGCCCTCGACCACACACAGTTGCAACGCCTGGCGCACGCGTGGCGTCAGGTCGGGATATTCGCGTCGTTCCGGGACGACTGCGGCCCGGACAAGCTGCCATTCGCGCTCACTCTTGAGCGCATCCTTGAGCGCGTCCTTGAGCGCGTCCTTGACCCCCTCCGTGATCACGAAGTCGTGCTCCTGCGCCCAGACGATGGCCGACGCAATGCGAATGCGCAGCTCGTTGCGCAGCAGGTAGCCGTTGACGTTCGCCTGAGCGCAGGCGCGCAACGTGTCCAGGTTGAGCTTGCGGTCGAGCACCAGAGTCATGACGCTGGGGATCGTCTCTTCGATCTCGCGCACGAGTCGTGCCAGTTCGTCAGGAGTAGCGGCGGCCTGCGCGTCGAGCAGCACCACGTCCGGCCATTCCGAGCGATCCACCGCGCGTACGTACTCGCGCACCGAGTCCAGTGTGTCGGCCAGGTGCACCACGCGCGTGCGGCGATCCCAGGCCAGATAGCTATTGATCGCCTGGCGGGCGTAGAAGTCGGTCTCCAGGACGAGCACCTTCAGGTTGCTCTTGTCTGCCATAGTTGATTCCTCGCCTGAACCCTGGCGATGCGACAACAGAAGCCTGCCTACAGTGGCACGAATTCGAATGCCAGCGGACGATAGGGCACGCCCTGTAGCGCGTCCTGTAACTCGGCGTCCGAGGCGAAGACACCCTTGTTCACAGGTCGGGCCTCGATCCACACTGTCAGCGGCTCGTCAAGGGGAAACGGATCGAGCGCCATCCCTCGCAGGCCGTCAGCAGCCACGCGCAGCGTCGCCCGTTCGCCACGCTCTACCGGCACGTCTTCCAGGGCCTGCTCGTGCACACTGCCCATACACACCAGCAACGACAGATAGTCCCACACCTGCAACAGGCGCAGATTCTCCTCCAGGGCGGCG
>DAOTZZ010000331.1:0-9771 GCA_034433965.1 Anaerolineae bacterium | reverse complement strand
ATCTGATTGACGTCAGACGAATGCACTGCGCGTGCATAGAGCAAGGAGACAGCCCATGAATCGCCGCAACACACTCGTCATCCTGTTCACGTTCCTGGTTGGGCTGCTAGCCGGCATGGTGCTGGTGAGCGTTGATTCAGACCTGAGCGATGCGCTGCTGGGTACCGCCGGGGACGGCAAGAAAGACCGCGAACTCTTCGCCTATTACCAGGTACCGCTGGACGAGGTGCAGGCTTGGCTGGCCGAAACCTACCCGGACGCGGTGGAAGACCTTCAGATGCCGCTGGACACCATGGCCAAGTTCGTGGATGAGGCGACCCTGTTCGACCGCGATTTTTCGGTGATGGAGGATGACATCAGCGCACTGCTGCCTTATGCCTACGGGGCGCTGGTGGGCCTGGATGAAAAGGAGCTGGCCGAGCCGGAGAACCTGAAGATTGTCGAAGAGAGCGGGCTGTCACTGTGCGTGGCGCTCGACGACGACCCCTACCTGGGCGCTTCGCTCTATCTCTACCTGACCGTGCCCAAGGCTCAACTGGAAGAATTCAACATCCCTGAGGAGTGGAAACCGCTCAAGGATCCTAAGACCAGCGCCCTATACTGGACGCTGCTGGGGTGCCTGCCGGAACTGGAAAAGCCGGAAAAGAACGTCAAGGCGACGGTCACGCCCGCCCGCAAATGATTTGAGGACCGTTTGAGAACCTGGTTCCAGGCCCCCTCTCCATGCGTGGAGAGTCAGGAATCTTGAGTTATGAGTCTGGAGTCTTGAGTCTGGCAGCGGGAACTGCCCGCGCCGGATTCCCCCTTATATCCGGCTTGCTCACCCCCCGGCCAGTCGCAGTACGGTTAAGTTCCTCCGCGTGTGGAGAGGGGGCGAGCCGAGCGAAGCAAGGCTGGGGGTGAGGTAAATCCGCGTGCAGCGAGCTTCTCAAAAGGTCTCTTATTCACGGGGGGAATGCTCCCTGGCGTGCCGCTTGCAATTCCCCTGGGCGCGCGCTAAGCTGTACATACGCTAATCGCCGGGGGGCATGTGTGATCGGTTCGCCACGCAAGCGTCGTCTGCGCCTGACACCGCTGAGCTGCGCCATGCTCGGCGTGGAAATGCTTGTGCTCGTGTTCGCTGTCTGGCGGCTAAGCACAGCCCTGCTTCCGACGAAAGCTCCCCCTCCGCCTGCGCCGATGCGCACCCCGCCCCCTCAAGGGCTGCGCCGCGACGATTTTCTGCCCACCCCCACGCCCGACACATCCGTCCCGCCGCGCCTGATCAGCTTCCCCGCCGCGGAGGTCAGTGCGCCGATCATCCCTGCCGGGCGGGTGCAGGGCACCTGGGAGACTCGCCATCTGGGGGACTCCGTGGGGCATCTGGTGGGCACGGCCTGGCTGGGCGACCCTGGCGGCAACATTGTGCTGGCCGGACACGTGGAAAGCTACACTGGCGCACCTGGCCCGTTCGCCTACCTGTTCGAGGCGCATCTGGGCGACCTGGTGGTGCTGCGCGACGGCTCGCGCGAGGAGCGTTACCGCGTCACCCGTATCGAGCGGGTAGACCCCTACGATCTATCGTGGCTAGCACAGGACGGTATCCCGCGCGTCACATTGATCACCTGTACGGATTGGGACATGCAGGCCCGGACGTATCTGGGTCGGCTGGTGGTGGTAGCCGAACCGATTGCGCTGGTCGCTCAGAGTGCGGGCAACTAGCGCGTGTTATGCACTTTTTCTCCCTCAACCCCAACCCCTTCTCCCGCAGCGCGGGGAGAAGGGGTGTCGCTCGTAGCGGCGCTGTTCTGCTGCGCCAGCGGGTGACAGCGCAGGCCGTTCCCCTCGCCCCGCGACGCAGTCGCGTGGGAGAGGGGTGCAGGGGTGAGGGAAAAACACCGGGCACAAGTTCATAACAGCCTCTAGCGCGTATCAGGCGCTTTTTTCGCTCTCAACCTCCCATCCCTTTTTCCCGCGCGGTGTATAGACTGGACGGATAGATAACGCTCGTGCGAGACAGCGAGTCTCCTCGCCCCACGACGCAGTCGCGAGGGAGAGGGGGCAGGGATGAGGGATGGAAAGGGCATGGCGTTCCACTCTGCCCGCGGGCAGGGTGTGGTGTGTGGCAATCGCGCCGCGTGCTCTCTGGCCGCAGTGTTATCAGCGCGATTACCGCGACGGTTCGCGCTTGACCGGCCTCTGCCCATGCGTTATACTTGCCCTTCGCACGCTGCAGCCCTGCTGCGGCTTTTACGCGAGTGTTGACGGTTGGAAAGCGCGCCTCAAGCGCGTTTTTTGAAAGAGGTCATCCATGCCCAAGCGTACCTACCAACCCAAGATTCGTCGTCGGCTACGTGTACATGGCTTCCGTCAGCGGATGCGCACCAAGGACGGACGTCAGGTGCTGAAGGCGCGCCGCGCCAAGGGCCGTCACGTGTTGACGCCCAAGATGAACAATCACGTCAAGCGCATCAACTGGAAGGCGCATTAGGCCTGCCCGGCCATGCAGCGCCATCTGCGCCTGCGCCGGAAGCAGGACTTCGCCCGTTTGCGCCAGCAGGGGCGCATCTGGCGGCATCCTTTCGTGATCGTGAGCGTCACGCCGAACGAGTTGCCCCACAATCGCTACGGGTTTGTCACCGGCAAGAGCCTGGGCAAGGCGGTAGTGCGCAACTACATCCGGCGCATTTTGCGCGAGATTGTGCGCGAGGTGCACGCGCAGCTACGGCAGGGTTACGACATCGCCTTCATCGCGCGCCCGGCCATCGTTGGGCAGCCTTTCCAGGTAGTGCGTCAGGTGGTACACGCCCTGTTGCAGAACGCGGGGCTGTGGCAGTCGTCAGCAGAGGATTCGCCGTCATGAAGTATCTGGGACTGGCCCTCATCCGGCTCTATCAGCTCACCTTCTCGCGCCTTTTGCCGCCAAGCTGCCGCTACGATCCCAGTTGCTCGCACTACACCTACGAAGCCATCGCCCGGTATGGCCTGCTGAGGGGCAGTTGGCTGGGCCTCAAGCGCATCGGGCGCTGCCATCCTTTCAGTCCGGGCGGCTACGACCCCGTGCCCTGAGCCGGAAATAGTTGGCTGAGCATTCCCAAGGAGTTGCCTTGAATACGTCGCGCGTTTCCCTCTCTCGACCCTCGGCCCTGATGCTGGGCGTGTTGCTGCTGGTCACACTGGCTCTGGCGGCCTGCGGCGGCCCCACCAGCGAAAGCTGGGCGGGTCTGGCGACCGATTCCCAGGCCAGTGCCGTCTATGTCGCCAACGGCAAACATGTGGTGGCTCTCAACCCGACCAGCGGGGCAGTCCTGTGGGAATACAAGAACGGCGACGCGGCCTTCTACGCGCAGCCGGTGATAGCCGACGGTGTCATCTATGTGGGCGACTACAGCGGACGCCTGCACGCCATCAACAGCGACGGTACTCCGCTATGGCGCTACACTCCGGGCAAACAGGCGATCCTCGGCCCACTGGAAATCACGCCGAAAGATCGCGTCATCGGCAGCGTTGCGGTAGACTCGGACAAAGTATACTTCGGCCTGGGCAGCCGCAACGTGGTGGCGGTCTCGCGGCAGAGCGGAGCGGAAGCGTGGACATTCCGCACCGGTCATGGTGTCTGGTCGCGCCCACTCTACCTGCCCGAAGACCCGTCTGAAGAACGTACAGGGCCGGTGGTCTACGTCGTCTCGCTGGATCATCACCTGTACGCCCTGAATGCTGAGACGGGCAAAGAGCTATGGCGCAGGAAATTGGGTGGCGCAGCGCCCGGCACACCGGTTTATGACGCGGGGCGTCAGGTGCTCTATGTGGGCACGTTCTCGTCCGAACTGGTGGCCGTCAGCCTGAGGGATGGGGCGATTGTGGATCGCTTCGAAACCGACGGCTGGCTGTGGGGCAGCCCGGCCTTCGACGCAGACAGCGGCGTGCTCTATTTCGGCGACCTGTCCGGCGCGCTGTACGCGGTACGCCTGGGCGCAGACGGAACCTTTGTGCAGGTGTGGAAGCAGCCGTTGGCCGAAGATGGCATCCGCGCCACCCCCATCCTTACCGACGGGCTGGTGATCGTGGCGTCCAAAGACCACCATCTCTATGCGGTGAACAAAGAGGATGGCGCGATTAGGTGGGACAAGGATGTGACGGGCGAAGTACTGGCCGACCTGGTCTTCGTACCTGGCGCGGACGACGATGCTCCTGACCTGGTCATCGCCAGTACTATGGATAACGATCGGCTGGTCGTCGCCCTGAACGCCGAGACCGGCGAAGAAGCCTGGACATATTCGGACTAGACCCGGCGCTGGCACGGCGCGAGACAAAGGCACAGCTTCATGCTCGATATCATCGTCAACCCCTTCATCACCATCCTGCTGTTCCTGTACCAGATTCTGGGCGGGAACGTGGTGCTGGCCATTGTGGTCTTCACCATCCTGATCCGCCTGGTCACCTACCCGCTGACCATCAAGCAGCAGCGTTCCACCAAGGCCATGCAGGAACTGCAGCCAGAACTGAAGAAGCTGCAGGAGAAGTATAAGAACGACCGCGAACGGCTGGCCCAGGAGCAATGGGAACTCTACCGCAAGCATGGCGTGAATCCCCTGGCCGGTTGCCTGCCGCTGCTCATTCAGCTACCGATCATGCTGGCGCTCTACCAAGCCATCGTCGCCACGCTGGCGGCCACCCCCACGCAGTTGCTCGATCTGGCCAACCGGCTGTGGGTGCCTGCCCTGTCGTCGCAGGTGCCGCTGAGCAACAAGTTCCTGTGGCTCAACCTGGCTGTGCCCGACCCGCTCTACGTGTTGCCCGTGCTGGTCGTCGTCACCACCTGGCTGCAACAGAAAATGCTGATGCCCGCCACGCCTTCCGGCGGCACGGGCGACCGTCAGGCTGACCAGGCAGCGCAAATCAGCCGGCAGATGATGTTAATCATGCCGCTGATGTTTGGCTTTTTCTCGCTCTCATTTGCTTCGGGACTATCAATCTACTTCATCGCCTCCAACCTGATTGGCATCGGGCAGTATGGGATGATGGGGCGTCTCAACCTCAACATTGGGCGGCTGATCGGCCTGAAATCCAGGGGGGCAACGCCCGCGAACGGCCCGGCGACCGATGCCCCTGCCGCGCCCGCGTCCCCCGCACCCGCCCCCAAGCCCAAGCGCGAAGCCGCGCCGGTTGCCGCGCCTGTCTCCGCGCCAGAGCCGAAGCTCAAGCGTCAGCGCGAGGTGAGCGGCGGCAAGAAGCGGGGGGGCATCTATGACAGCCGCGCCAGTCGCGCCCGTGCCAAAGGGAAGGCGAAAGGATAGGGATCACTATGAGCGAAACGCGCTCCGTAGAAACCACCGCGCCGGACATTGAGTCCGCCATCGAACTGGGGCTGCAACAACTGGGCGTCGCCCGCGAAAGCGTGATCGTCGAGATTCTCGAAGAACCCAGCCGCGGCCTGCTGGGCATTGGCGCGCGACAGGCGCGGGTGCGCTTGACGACGGCTGCCCCGCCGCGCCCTGCTGCCCCGCCGACACCGCCCGCGTCTCAGCCCGCTGTCGAACTGGCGGAAGAAGAGGCGCTGGAAGAACCGGCTTCGCTGGCCGAGGCGCAGCCGGTGGACGAGGCCGAGCTGGACGACGACGCGCGCGTTGGACGTGCGACACTGCAGGAATTGCTGGAGCGGATGCGCGTCAAGGCCACAGTGACCGTCTACCGCGCCCAGGCTGCCGACAACGAGATCGCGCCCTGGGTGTTGCAGATCGAAGGGTCAGACCTGGGGGCCCTGATCGGCAAACGGGGCGAAACGCTGGCCGCGCTGCAATACATCACCCGCCTGATCGCCAGCCGCGAACTGCAACGCCGCGCCAACATCATCGTAGATGTAGAGGGATACAAGGTGCGCCGCGAGAAGCAGTTGCGCCGTCTGGCGCAGCGCATGGCCGAACAGGCCGTTCAGTTGGGGCGCACGGTAGCGCTGGAGCCGATGCCCCCTTATGAACGGCGTGTGGTGCATCTGGCCCTGCGCGATCATCCCCAGGTGACCACGCAGAGCGTCGGCGAGGGCGACCGCCGCAAGGTGACCATCATCCCCAAGCGGCGTTGAGGACGCATCTTCGGAGTAGCCGCCTGCCGCGACTCGGCCCAGTCGCGGCAGTTGTTTATCAAACGCGCGCGTTGGCGCTAGCAGCAAAGCGACAGGATCATGCTCAAACGGTCAACTTCCATCCCCGACTATTTGCTCATCGGCAACGTCACTCGCGACATCACCCCGCACGGGCCGCGCCTGGGCGGGACGGTATCCTTTGGGGCGCACACTGCGGCAGCCTTCGGGCTGCGCGTGGCGGTGCTCACCAGCGCGCGCCCCGATGACCCTCTCCTGGAAGACCTGCCCTCCGAGGCTGAGGTGGTGGTGATTCCGGCGGAACATACCACCACGTTTGAGAATCGCTATTCGGCTAGCGGGCGCACGCAATACCTGTATCACCGCGCCAATACGCTCTATCCGGACATGCTGCCGGATGCCTGGCGCAAGGCGAGTCTGGTGCACCTGGCGCCGATCGCCTATGAAGTTGATCCCTCCTTTGCCATCACCTTTGAGGGGCGGCCTATCTGCGTGACGCCGCAGGGGTTCATGCGCCGACGCGAGGCCGATGGGCTGATCACGCCCATCTTGTGGGAAAGCGCACCGCAGGTATTGCCTCGCGCCACGGTCACCGTGCTGAGCGAAGAAGACATCCGGCATGCCCCGCACCTGGAGCAGGAGTTCGCCGCGATGGGACCGCTGGTAGTGGTCACCCGCGCCGAGCGCGGCGGCACTGTCTATCAGAATGGCACCCGTTTCGAATACGACGCCTGGCCGGTCGTCCAGGTCAACCCTACCGGCGCGGGGGATGTCTTTGCCGTGGCCCTGCATATTGCGCTGCATCAGTTGGGCGACCTGCAGCAGGCCATCAAGATCGCCTCGTACCTGGGCGCGCAGGCTGTGACGCGCGAAGGCTTCGCCAGCGCCCCGCTGACGGCGGAGATCGCCGAAGCCTGGCGGCTGGCGGGCGCGGCGGCGTATGTGCCGAGGGCGAATCTATGACCTCTCAAACACCATCCGACAGAGAGCACGAACCCGGCCACGACCCCGAAGCGTCCAACCCCAACGGTCTGGCCGCCTTCGTCACGTTGGGCGAGTTCCTGGAAAAGGACGGCTGGTATCCCCAACGCCTGGAGGGGCGCACCATCTACCGCGCCCTGTTCAGCGGCCAAAACGGTCAGTTCCCCTGTTTTGCGCAGATCGTGGTGCCGCTGGAACAATTCGTCTTCTACTGTGTGGCTACCGTGCACGTCCCCGAAGAACTGCGGCTGGCGGTGGCCGAATACATCACCCGCGCCAACTATGGGCTGCGCATCGGCAACTTCGAGATGGACTACGGTGACGGCGAAGTGCGCTACAAGAGCAGCCTGGACTTCGAGGGCGTGACTCTGACTCCCTCGTTGATCCGCAATACCATCTATCCGGCGGTGACGACCATGGATCGTTATCTGCCCGGCCTGATGAAGGTGATTTACGGTGGGCGCACGCCCTACGAAGCGATCGTCGAGATCGAGACGGAAGACGAACCGTGAGCGGACTCTGGGATTGCGAATTGCGAATTGAAGGGGGTGTGCAAAGGTTGTCAGTGGCTTGCTTGATGCAGGGTAAGGTACACAAAGCGCAGCAGACTTCCTGACGTATTCTGCACGCCCGCAGTAAACGCCATTCCGCGATTCGCAATCCGCAATCACCGCCTCCAGAAGCACACCAGCGGAGTGGTTGCCATGATTGATCGCATCCTGCTCAACGCCCGTATCTACACCCTCAACCCGGCTCAGCCGCGCGCCTCGGCGCTGGCCATCGCCCGCGACCGCATTGTCGCCGTGGGCGATGACGATGCCATTCACGCCCTGGCCGGGCCGCACACTGCCGTTGATCGGCTGAACGGGCAGATGGTTATCCCCGGCCTGACCGACGCGCATATTCACTGGGAGGGCGTGGCGCGCGCCCTGCGCGACATAGACCTGCTCGATGTGCCCAGCAAAGCAGAAGCATTGCGTCGCGTGGCCGAACGCGCCCGGCAGACGCCGCCCGGCCAGTGGATCGTCGGGCGGGGCTGGTCGCAGGCGCTATGGCCGGACGGCGCGTTCCCCACTGCCGCCGATCTGGACGGCGTCGCGCCGGATCATCCGGTCTACCTGGCCGCGCGCAGCGGGCACGCCGCCTGGGTCAATAGTCTGGCCTTGCGGCGGGCGGGAATCGGTGCGCATACGCCCGATCCGCCGGGGGGCGCGCTTCAGCGCGACGCCCGCGGCGAACCGACCGGCATTCTGCTGGAAGACCCGGCCATGAAGCTGGTCGCGCGGCTGATCCCCGATCCCGCGCCCGATCAGCTCGCCGACTGGATGGCCGAGGCGCAGCGGCGCGCCTGGGCCGCCGGACTGACGGCGCTGCACGACTACGATAATCCTTCCTGCCTGGTGGCGTTGCAGGTATTGCGCGAGCGCGGCGAACTGGGCCTGCGCGTGCTCAAGCAGATCAACGATCCCTGGATCGAACATGCGCACGCGCTGGGGCTGCGCTTTGGCTTCGGCGACACCTGGCTGCGCCTGGGCGCGCTGAAAATCTTTGCCGACGGAGCGCTCGGCCCACGCACGGCGCACATGATCGAGCCGTATGAGGGCGAGCCGGGCAACTACGGCCTGGTAGTCACCGACAAAGAGCACATGTTCGAGCTGGTCAGCCGGGCCAGCGCGGCAGGTATCCCCGCGGCCATTCACGCCATCGGCGACCGCGCCGTGCACGACGTGCTGGACGTGTACGAAGCGGTGCGCGCCGAAGAAGCAGCCCGCGGCATTCCCCGGCAGGCGCGGCGGCATCGCATCGAGCATGTCCAACTGATTCATCCGGACGACGCGGGGCGGCTGGGCGCGCTGGGCATCGTCGCCTCCATGCAGCCCATTCACGCCACCTCCGACTACGAGATGGCCGACCGCTACTGGGGTGCGCGCGCCCGCTGGAGTTACAACTGGCGGCTGCAACTGGAAGCAGGCGCGGTGCTGGCCTTTGGCTCGGACGCGCCGGTCGAGCCGTTCGCGCCGCTGTTGGGCATCTTCGCCGCGGTAACACGTCGCCGTCCGGATGGCCGACCGGGGCCGGAAGGCTGGTACCCGGAGGGGCGGCTGGATATGGAGACGACGCTGCGCGGTTTCACGCAGGGTCCCGCTTACGCTGCGGGGATGGAGCGCGATCTGGGTATGCTCGCGCCGGGCTACCTGGCCGATCTGGTGGTGCTCGACCGCGATCTCTACGCAATCCCGCCGGACGAAATCCTGGAAACGCGCGTGCTGGGTACAATGGTCGGCGGGGAGTGGAAGTACCGCCTTTTCGAGTGAGTGACGACTCTCCCCGCTAAAGCGGGGAGCTTCTCAGGCTACGCACGCCCCAACGGGCCACGTTAGCGCCTGAAGGCCCCGTCCGGGCCTAAGAGAAGTGTCTCTCTTCAGTACGTTGGGTGTTTTACGCATAGAACGGTTTCTCTATGCAACCCCCTACACTCAGTTGTCAAAGAGCCGCTTCGGTGCGCCTTGAGGCTATGCTCTTACCAGGCGTTGTGAGTACCGACCGTATTAACCTGGAGTATAGTATGCATTCGTTCGCAAGGCAGAATCAGAAAGGAGGCAAGCGCCATTCCCCACCCCGCTAAGCTAACCATTGCGAATGGCGAATTGCGGATTGCGAAACATTAAATTCGCAATTCGCCTTCCGCAATCCGCAATCTGACTATGGGG
>DAOTZZ010000330.1:0-28256 GCA_034433965.1 Anaerolineae bacterium | reverse complement strand
GCTGGAGATATTCACGATGCGCCCCCAGCCCACCGCTTTCATGCCGGGGACGACCGCCTGACAGCAGTAGAACGCGCCGGTGACGTTTACGTCCAGGATGGCCTGCCAGTCGGCGGGCGGCACTTCTTCCAGGGGGCGTCCCACCTGCCCCAGCACGCCGCCCGCATTATTGACCAGAATATCCACGCGCCCGCTGGCCTGGCTCGCCTCCCTGGCGAAGGCGAAGACCTGATCGCGGTCGGTGATGTCCACCGTGCGCACTTCGCAGCGCCCGCCTGCTTCGGCGCACAGGCGGCGTGTCTCGGCCAGTTCGTCGGGCAGCACATCGCACGCCCACACCTGCGCCCCACGCCGGGCCAGTTCCAGGCTGATCTGCCGACCGAAGCCGTGCGCCGCGCCGGTGACCAGCGCCGTCTTGCCGCTGAATTCGATATGCATGGTGATCTCCTGTGGAGGTAATCAGTTTTCAGCGGACAGTGATCAGCGTTCAGTGAACAGGGCGGGCCAGCAAGGTGCGCTGACAGCCGGCCCTGCTAACTGATTACCGAACACCGCCCTCCTATCACCGACAACTGATCACGGCAACCCGTACAGATCGCTGAACTTGGCCCGCAGATAGGCCAGATATGGCTTGACGTGTAGCGGACGTCCGGTGCAGCGCTGCAGGATTTCGTCCGCGCTGTAGGCACGCCCGTGCCGGTAGAAGTGCTCAGTCAGCCAGCCGAGCAGCGGCGCGTAATCGCCGGCGGCCAGCGCGCCGTCCAGGCCGGGCACCTGCTGGCGGGCGGCCTCCAGCAACTGCGCGGACATGACGTTGCCCACCGTGTAGCCGGGGAAAGAGCCAAAGCTCCCGCCCGACCAGTGCACATCCTGCAACGGCCCCTGGCTATCGGTCTGCGGCACCACGCCCAGGTACTCTTTCATCTTGGCCCGCCACACTTCCGGCAGGTCATTGACCCGCAGGCTGCCGTCGAGCAGGCCCATCTCAATCTCCACGCGCAGCATGATGTGCAGGTTATAGGTCACTTCGTCGGCTTCGACGCGGATCAGGCTGGGCTGCACGCGGTTGACCGCGCGGTAGAACAGGTCGGCGTCTACGCCGGTGAGCTGTTCGGGGAAGTATTCGCGCAGGCGATCAAAGTGCGCGCTCCAGAAGGCGCGGCTACGCCCGATCAGGTTCTCCCACAGGCGCGACGACGCTTCATGCGCGCCGTAACTGGTGCCACCGACGGCATACTGTCCCAGAAAATCGGTGGTGAGGGCAGTGCGCGTCAGGGCCGGATCAACATTCTGCTCGTAGAGGGCATGCCCGGCCTCGTGCAGCGTGCCGAAGAAGGCCATCGGGAAATAGCACAGGTCGTAGCGGGTGGTGATGCGCACGTCCTGGCGCGTGAACGAGATCTCGAAGGGATGCGGTGCAATATCCAGCCGCCCGCGCTCCAGGTCATAACCGATGCGCTGTGCCATCTCCAGGGCGAAGGCGCGCTGTCGGTCGAGTGGGTACTCTTGTGCCCACAGGTCTCTCTCCAGCGGCCTGTCGTGCGCCACGATCTGCTCCAGCAATGGCAGCAGGCCCGCCTTCAGATCGTCGAAGAGGAGGCGCAGTTTGGCCGCGGTCATGCTCGGCTCATACTCGAAGACGAGCGCATCGAAGGGGTGCTCCTCGTAGCCGATGGCCTCGGCCTGCTCCCTGGCCAGGTCGAGCATCTGTTGCAGGTAGGGCGCGAAGCGGGCGAAGTCGTTGTGCTGCTTGGCCTCGTGCCACACCTGCTCAGAGACCGGCGCGAGCGTTGCCCGCCGGCTGAGCAGATCGGGGGGGATTCGCCGGGCGATCTCATAATACTGGCGCGTCTGCCGCACCGCGCGTACCCGGTAGGAGTCCGGGTCTTCGCCGGCGATCTCGGCTTCGGCAGCGTCCAGCAGGCGCGCGGTGGTGTCGCTGACGAAGTGCTCGCGGGCCAGTCGCGAGACAGTGGCAAGCTGATAGCCGCGCGTCTGCGACCCGCCAGGCGGCATCTGCGTGCGCGCGTCCCACTTGAGGATGTTGAGCACGTTCAACAGATCGTTGAGCGCGGCGATGTGCTCTTGCAAAGCTTCATAGGCGGTCATAGGTGTCTCCTGCAAATTAAGCCTGAGCCAGAACTTCGTTGAGCGCGTCGAGGGTCTCCAGCGATTGGGCGCGGCGGCCCTCCTCGATGTCGTGAATCAGCGCGATCAGGCGGGTTGTCAGCGGCGTGGGCACGCCTGCCTCCGCTCCCAGCGTCACGATCGGCCCCAGTTGAGCGTCTACTTCGGTGCGCCGCTTGCGCACGGCCAGATCGCGCCAGATGCCGCTGTGCGTCTTGGCCGACGCCCGGTTGAAGGCGACCATCTCGTCCAACGAACGGGACGAGACCGCCGGGTCCACGCCGGGCAGGAAGGCGCGTGGATCGAAACCGTCGAAACCTTCTGGCGCGATGCCGCGCGCCGTCGCCACCGCCAACACCTCGCGGGCCAGGGCGATGAACAGCTCGCGGTAGGCGGGCAGAGCCAGCGCGTCGGCAATGGACTCGTTGGTCAGGGCTGTGGCAAAAAGCTGCGCGCCATAGGCCAGCTTGCCCCACAGGTACCCCCAGATGTTCGTCGTGATCCTCGCCCGGTCGTCGAAATCGCACAGCGTTGCGTGGAGGGACTGCAGGCGGGGCGTGATCCGCCCGTCCAGCTCGCCGATCACCACCGCCGCCCGGTTGCCCCGATGGATCACCCCTGGCCCCAGGTAGTCCGCGCCGAAGTTGACGAACGCGCCGATGGTGCGCGCCTCGCCGACAATGCTGGCGATGACCAGCTCGTTCAAGCCGTTCTGGATCGAGACCACATACCCATCGTCGGCCAGGTGCGGCACGAGGGCGCGCGTTGCCTCGGCGGTGTGATGCGCTTTGACGCACAACAGGATCGCCGACCACGTGCCGCTGAGCGCCTCCGGCGTGAAAGCCCGCGCCGGGACGGTGAACTCGTCCACCGGGCCGGTCAGGCGCAGCCCTGTAGCGTTCATGGCCGCCACATGATCGGCGGCGATGTCCACCAGCGTCACGTCGTGACCGGCGCGGATCAGGTACGCGCCGATGGTGCCGCCCATCGCGCCCGCGCCCCAGATCAGCACTCTCATGGCCGTTCCCACCCGTTGACCAGTAACTCGCGCGTCTCCTCTACCGCCACCTGCCAGATGGCGAGCATTTCCTCATCGGAACGCTGGTAGCGCCCGCCGTAATTACCGTCGCCCAGGTAATCGCGCAGCGCGCGCGGCGGCAACAGGCGCGCCCGCTCGACCTCGATCATCGGTTTCTGCTCGCGCGGGGCAATCACGCCGGGCAGCCGTGTCCAGGGGAAGTTCTCCATCCACGAGGCGTGCGACGCCACCGGATCGATCTCCAGCACTTTGGCCCAGGTGCGCGGCGCGTTCCACCAGTTGTGGAATTTCACCGTCACCTGAGGGTGATCGGCCATCCATTCGCCCGCCAGAGCCTGCGCGGGGACGTTGCCGCCGTGCCCGTTGACGATGAGAATGCGCCCGAAGCCCTGTTCGGCCAGGCTGTCGAGCACGTCGCGCACCACGCGCAAATAGGTTTCCACCCGCAGCGACACCGTGCCCGGATAGGCGCGAAAGTAGGGGGTGATGCCGTAGTGCAACACAGGGAACACCGGCACCCCCAGCGGCTCGGCAGCTTCCAGCGCCACGCGCTCGGCCAGGATGCTATCGGTGCTCAGGCTCAGGTAGGCGTGTTGTTCGGTGCAGCCCAGCGGCAGGACACACCGGTCATCGCGCTCCAGGTAGGCTTCCACCTGCGACCAGTTCATATCGGTGATGCGCATGGTCTGCCTCTCCTAAATGGCCCGTATCTTGCCGCCGTCAACGCGCAGCGTCGCGCCGGTGATATAAGACGCCGCCGGCGAGAGCAAAAAGGCCGCCGCCGTGCCATACTCGTCAATGGTGCCCAGGCGACCCAACGGGATGGTGGCGACGCTTTGGGCGCGCACTTCCTCGAAGCTGAGGCCGAGCTTCTCCGCCTTGATGCGGTCGAGCTGCGCCACGCGCTCCGTGTCAATGCGCCCAGGGATGAGGGTGTTGGCGCGAATGCCTTTGGGAGCCAGTTCGTCAGCCAGCGACTTGATCAGCGCGGCCACGCCCGCCCGCATGACGTTCGACAGGATCAATCGCTCGATCGGCTCAATCACCGACGACGACGTGCTGGCGACAATGGCCGCACCCGCCCCCATGTGCGGCAGCGCAGCGCGGATCAGGCGCACGGTGCTCATCAACGTCAGTTCGAAGGCGGCCTGCCATTGCGCGTCGTCTACCTCGTGGAAGTATCCGGCGGGCGGCCCGCCAGCGTTGACGAAGAGCGCATCCACCCGTCCCCATGCCTGCACGGTTCTATCCACCCACGCCTGGATCGCCGCCGGATCGCGCACGTCGCAGACGCTGGCCAGCACCATCGCCCCTGTCTCGGCCTCCAATCGCTTCGCCGCCGCCTCGATCTCGTCGGGCAGATGGCTGCAAATAGACACCCTGGCCCCTTCACGGGCCAGCGCACGCGCTGTGCCATAGCCGAGACCCTGCCCGGCAGCGGCCACCAGCGCTACTTTGTCTTTCAGTCCCAGGTCCATATGTTTTACTCCGACGGTTTTGAGTGTTGAGTTTTGAGTCTTGAGTTCAGAGTCAAGAGCGTGTGATGCATTTTTGCCTCTCATCCCCGCGCTGCGGGCGAAGAAGAGTCGCTCTGCTGCGCCCTGGACGACGGCGCAAGCCGTTCCCCTCGCCCTGTGACGCAGTCGCGAGGGCGAGGGGCGCGGGGGTGAGGGGCACTGCGCGACAATTCACGACAGTCTCTAGAAAGTGAGCGGCTGCGTGGGATCGCTGATGCCCACCCGCCGTAATATCCAGTCAATTTCCTGGTAGGTGCCCTCATCAATGGGCACATACGGATCGCGCAGGGCCGGGCAGGCAATCGCCCCGCGCCGGTAGAGCAATTCCTTGCGGATGCTCAGGTTGATCTGTGGCTGATTCTCGAAGCGGATCAGCGGCAGATAGTGGTCGAAGATGCGCTCGGCCTCGGCCAGGTTGCCCGCGCTGAAGGCCCGATAGGTCGCCACCAGGATTTCGGTGAAGGCGAAGCCGGTCATGGTGCCCACCGCGCCCGCTTGCAGTTCCTCCAGCAGGAACATGCCGCCCAGCCCGCCGAAGATCGCCAGCCGGTCGGTGCGCGCGCGGATGGCGCGGATTTTGGTCATCAGCGGCGGGTCTTCCATCTTCAGGTGACGGATATACGGGATGCGCTCGGCCAGGGTCGCCAGCAGGTCGGGTGAGAGCACCACATTGGTCACCAGCGGATAGTCCTGCACCACAATCGGCCCGTTGAGCGCCTCGGCGATGCGGCTATAGAGCGCCAGCACCTGTTCGGGGGAGGGATCGTCGAGATGCGGCGGGGCGATCATCACGCCGGCGGCTCCCGCGGCGAAAGCGGCCTGGCCCAGCGCGATACAGGTCGCCGTGTCCTGGTGACTGATGCCCACCACCACCGGCACCCGCCCGTTGACCGTCTCCATGACGGTGTCCATCACCAACCGTCGCTCGTCCACGGTGAGTTTGGCCGCCTCACCCAGCACGCCCAGGATGGTCAGGCCATACGCGCCCTTATCGAGCTGAAACTCAATCAGGCGGCGCAGGCTGGGCAGGTCGAGCCGCCGCTCGGCGTCAAACGGCGTGGCCAGAATGTTGAAAATGCCCGTGATTGTTGCGCTCATGGTTCTCCCTTCTTCCGGATATAGTCATGCGCAGGTCTCCGGCACGGCGGGGCAGTAAGGACGCTGATTGCGGAAAAGCCACACCACGCTCGCGCCGGTCAGGAATGCTCCCACGGCTACCACGCGCATGATCATGCCGAAGCCATAGGCGGTCTGCCAGAAGCCACTGACTGCCGTCGCCGCAAACCAGCCGACGTTCCACATCACCATCCCCATGCTGCTGGCGATGTTGTGCAGATCGGGCGGCAGGCTGTCCATCAGCAGCGGCTGGAACACCGGCTGCATCACGTTGCGGAAGGAGATCGCCACTACATAGCAGAGCACCCCCACCGCCAGGGTAGAAGCCACGCTCAGCCCGGCGAAGGCCAGCGCCGCCACGCTCATGGTGATGCCCAGCGTGCGGACGCGCCCCCAATGCCGATCCCACCAGGGGTTGGCCAGCGGCAACACCGCCATGCCCAGCCAGCCCAGGCTGAGGACAGTGCCCACCGTCTTGTCGGCCACGCCAAAGGTGGTGCGGAAAAACAGGTTGTAGAAGGGGAAC
Organism: Anaerolineae bacterium; assembly: GCA_034433965.1. Taxonomy (GTDB): domain Bacteria; phylum Chloroflexota; class Anaerolineae; order Aggregatilineales; family Aggregatilineaceae; genus UBA2029. Next base: position 21,931 of record DAOTZZ010000330.1, on the reverse strand, counting down.
GTCAGACCGCCGGTGAAGCCGAACAGCAACAGCGGCAACGACAGCTTCGTCAACCTGCGCCAGGGGATGCGCCCGGAGGCCGTGTCGAACAAACCGCGCACCGCCGCAGGCCGATGCGTCTCGGCCAGGCGGGCCAGCGGCCAGGCGCTGAGCAGAATCAGCCCCATCGCGACGCTCAGCGCAACACGATAGGCAAACGGCGTCTGCTCGGCGGCGACACCAGCGACGCGCGTCGCCTGGGGGAACAGCGCCACCACCAGCAGCGGCAAAAAACCTCCCGCCACGCTGCCTATCGCCGTCGCGCCCATGCTCACCAGATTGTGATAGGCGAACAGGTGTGTGTGATGCTCCGCCTTCACCAGAGTCATCATCAGCGGGGCCATGCCGATCTGCACCGCGCCATAGAACAACCCCACCAGAAACCGACTGAAGCCAAGCATGGCCAACGTCGGCCAGGCGATCAGCAAGGCATAGGAAACCGCCAGCCCCACCGTCGCCCACAGCGTGACCCGCCGCACCCCGATGCGATTGGCCAGCAGCCCGATGGGCACACTGCTGAGAAAGCCGCTCACGCGCGGCAAGGATTGCAGCAGGCCGATCGTCTCGGCGCTGTAGCCCAGGCTGACGAAATAGAAATTCAGCAGGGCGTCGCTGATGCCGATCAGCCCGATGTGCAGCAGCGCGTTATAGAGCAAAAACAGCGTCACCTGGTGCGACAGGCCCGGCAACGCCGCCCTGCGCATACGCCCCCAAGATTCAGTCGCCAACGCCGATCATCTTCTTACCCGCGATAAACGTCATGCGCACCCGTTGCAGCGCGTCCAGGTCGTCGAGCGGGTTGCCGTCTACCACAATCAGATCGGCCTCCTTGCCCACCTCCAGGGTACCCAGCCGGTGATCGAGCCGACTCACCTGCGCACCGACAATGGTCGCGCTGCGCAGCGCGTCGTAATTGTCGCGCTTGACACCGATTTGCACCATAAACTTGAGTTCTGGCGCGACGACATCGTGCCCCACCGCCGGGCTGCCCGCATCCGTGCCGAAGGCGATGGGCACCCCCGCCTGCGCCGCCTGCACCAGGCCGGCATAGCGGGTTGGGTCGGCGACGGCGCGCTGACGCTCGGCAATCTTCCACTCCGGGATGTTATACTGACGGGCGATCTCCGGCTGCGCCTGCATCACCAGCGGGGCGAAGGTAGTGACAATGGGAATGCGCCTCTCCAGCAGCAGTTGGATCGTCGCCTCGGTCATCGAGCCGCCATGCTCGATCACATCTACCCCCGCCTGTGCCACACGGTAGATACAGTCGTTGTAGGTCGCGTGCGCCGTCACCGGTAGCCGGTTGCGGTGCGCCTCGTCAATCAGCGCCTCCAGTTCGGCGTCGGTGAACTCCAGCGTGTCGTGACAGCCCATGATCTTGATCAGGTCGGCCCCGCCGCGCACCTGCTCGCGGACGGCGCGGCGCATTTCGTCGGGGCCGCTGGCCTCGCGGCAACACCAGTAGGTGTGCCCGCCGGTCTGAATGATCGCCTCACCGGAGATGAGCAGGCGTGGGCCGGGGAAGATGCCCTGTTCCACCGCCTGCTTGGTGAAGAAATTGGCTTTGTTCATACCCAGGTCGCGCACCAGGGTGATCCCCGCCCGCAGGCATTTGAGCATGTTGGCCGCGGATTTGTACGCGCTGATCTCCGGCGGGTCGTCCATAGACTGACGGGCCAGGTCATGAATGCCGTCCCAGGCCAGGTGCGCATGGGAGTTAATCAGGCCGGGCAGGAGGGTCATCCCGGCGCAATCTACGATCTCCGCGTCGGTCTTGCCCAGATCGCGGGCGCGTCCCACAGCGGCGATCTTGCCGTTTTCCACGGCCACGTAACCGTCTTCGATCACTTCGTCGCCCACACAGGTCAACACGCGCCCGCCGACAAAAACGCGCGGCGGGGCGGGCAGGTCGAAGATGGGCTTGAGGATTTTCTGGTAGCGCCAGGCAGGCGGTTCAGGCATGACAGCCGTCCTTTCTCCAGCAATATGAGCGGTTCACAAAGCCAGTATCCGCTGATCGAGAGGGTGCGTGTCCAGAAAACGGCTGGGCACGCGGGGCGTCCCCTCGCTGACGATCAGCGTGTTGATCGTGCGATAGCCGTCCACGCCGGGCCGGTAGATGCCCGGCTCGCAGGAAAAGACCATGCCGGGGGCCAGCGGGGTCAGATCGCCGGGGGCCAGCCAGGGCGCTTCGTGCCCTTGCAACCCCATGCCGTGCCCAATCCGGTGCCGGATGGCCTCTCCCAGGCCGGCGGCACGCAAGACATCCAGCGCCGCCCGGTTGACCTCGGCACATGGCGTCCCCGGCAGCAGCGCCGCCCGCGCGGCGGTGTCGCAGTCGGCGGCGGCTTGCAGGCAGCGCCATTGATCGGGCGACGGCTCGCCCAGGATGAAGGTTGCGCCGCTCTCGGCATGATAGCCGCCCACCGCCGCCCCGATGCCCGCGATCAGCGTCTCGCCCGGCTGCGGGACGCGAGGGGACGGCTCGCCGTGCGGCAGGGCGGCGCGCGGGCCGCTGTGCACCGTGCCGGTGATGTGCAGCGCTCGTTGCCCCCAGGCCGGATTGGCCTCGGCCTCCATCTTCGCCCGCGTCGCGCTCAGGCACGCGCCCAACAGATCGAGTTCGGTGCCGCCCGCGCGGATGATCTCTGCGCCGTGCGCTGCCAGATACTCCAGGCAATAGTCGGCATAGGTCGCCGCCCGCTCAATCAGGGCCAGCTCCTCCGGCTCTTTGATCCAGCGCAGCCGTTCGACCAGCGCCATCTGCACCAGCAGCGCCCCAAACGTGCGCGCGCAGTCGCAGGGCAGGCAGTCCACGCCCAGACGCGCCGCGCCCGTCTCGCGCACCATCCATTGAATGGGGTGCTCCTCGCCGGGATATTCGAAGTAGGTGCGGATATCGCCGATCCAGGTCGCGGCAGCGTTTTCTGCTTCGAGCAGGGGCACGAACAGCGCCGGCTCGCCCCGCGCGGGGATATATAGCGCCAGGGGGCGCTCGGACGGACTGTGCACGAAGCCGGAAGCGTAGATCACGTTGTAGGGATCGAGCAGGAGCAACCCGTCCAGCCCGGCAGGTTCCAACTGCGCCTGAATCTGCGCGACCTTGCGGCGGTAGAACGCTTCGCCCAACGGCATCATGGCAGGGTCACCGTCTGGCGCTGCAGGCCAGCGCGCTGCGCCGCCGCCACGATCGTGAGCTGCGTCCCAGCGGGAGCGCGCACCAGCCATTCGACCGGCTTGCGCGTCTGACTCCACTGGCGCATCCAGGGCGACCAGGGCGCTTTGCGTTCGTCGCGCCCGGCCAGATGTCCCAGGTTTTGTGACGGCGCGCCCATCACCAGCGCCGCCCCGTCCGGCAGCTCCAGCGAGGCGGTCACCGGCCCGGCGGTGCCGTGTTCGAGCGCGCGCTGTGTCAGGTGTGTGGGCAGATAGCCGTGATTGGCGATCACCGCCGCGATGCGATACAGCCCCGGCGCGACCGGCTCTGCCATCGCCGACTCGATGCGCAACAACGGCGCGCAGGCGGCGTGTTGCAGCGTGAAAAGGCAATTGGTATGGATGGTGTTGAAGAGAAACTGCCGCGCCTCGTCGCTGCTGGCCCACGAGACCGGCGGCGGGTTGCGGAAAGTGTACATGTGAGTCCAGCCGCCGATCTCCACACGCCCCAACTGCGGATGATCGAAGGGCGTCCAGTTCACGAAGCCCCTGCCGCCCAGATGCGCGTCGTTGTAGGCCAGCAACTTCAGTTCGTCTTCGGTCGAGCGGGCGCGCACCTGGTATTTGGCCGGTTCGGCCAGGCCAGCGGCCAGCTCCGGATTCCATAGCTCGGTGGAAAACGTGACGATGCCCAGTTCGTCATAGGACCACTGCATGAGCGACCCCAGGCGCGGCTGCGACGGGTCGGGCGTGAACTCCTCGTAAACGGAAATGACCGGATAGCCGGTGAGCGCCGTGCCCATCTTGCCGATGGTCTCGTAGAGTTCCAGGTCGAAGCGGGGCAGGGCGCTATCCGGCGCCACCAGTGACGGGCGCAGATGCACCCCGCCGTGCGTATGATAGCACTGCATTCCCGTCAGGTTGGGGTGCTCCTGGATGAAGCGCAACACGGCCAGCGCTTCGGGTTCGGAGAGCGGGTAGTCGCCCGCGCCATATTCGCGGAATTCAGGTCGCCAGCCCGCCGGGAAGTTGCGATTGAGATTGCCATCGCGCGGCTTCTCGATCTCAATCGTCACGCCGTCCCACTCGCCCCGGATGATTCCCTCCCGATAGAGGCGGTAATAGGGGCCAGGGCCGGTCTCGCCCGGCTCGCGCAGCACCATCAGGCGCGGGTCATCCGGCGAGACCTTCCACTCGCCCGCCGGGTCTTCGATGCGCATCTGCACGATCAGGCCGTCGCCGTTGATGTCGTGCTGACACAGGCCGCGCGTCTGCTCCTCACCGGGCAGGTAGCGCCCGTTGCCGCACCAGTGATGGGGAGTGGTCAGGCTGATCTCCGCCCCATCGGGGTTGATGCGCGGCAGGATATAGAACGTCAGGTGATCCAGCAGCCAGGTGACGAAATCGTCCGCGCCGTAGTTGGTCAGCAGGTACCAGATGGTGTAGAGGGCGGTCTGCGAGGTGGCGACTTCCTCGGCGTGAATGTTGGCGTCAATGTAGAAGCCCGGCTTCTCGTGATGTGGGCCAGTGGCGGAATTGGTCAGCGTCATGCACCAGATGTCGCGGCCCCGCCAGCTCGTGCCCAGCGATTCCAGCGTGGCCAGGTGCGGGTACGCCTCGGCCAGGCCGTACAGATGCGCCGTCAGCTCGTCATAGAGAAAGTACTCGCCAAAGTCAATCGCGTAGCTCATCGCTTCAGAACTCCCGCTGAACCCGCGCCGGATCGGGGCGCACGAACTGCCCCCAGCCCGGTTCGCCGGTGATCACGCCGTCGGCGAAGACCGTCCTGCCGTTGACCAGTGTCCGACGTATCCGCCCCTGAAAAGTCATGCCCTCGTAGAGCTTATCGCTGGCTTTGGAGCGGCTGAAGAGCATGTCCTGGCTGATGGTGGTAGTCAGCGCCGGATCGTAGATCACCAGATCGGCGTCGGCACCCACAGCGATCGCGCCCTTGCGCGGGTAGATGCCAAAACGTCTGGCTCCGTTGGTGCTGATCAGACGCACAGCGTGTTCGATGCTCAGCCGTCCCTTGAGCGCGGCGTCCATCATGCTCAGCACCAGTTCTTCCACACCGGGCGCGCCGGGCGGGGTGCGCCAGATGTCAGTGCGGGCGCGTTCCTTCTCCTCCACCGTGAACGGCGAGTGATCGGTGGTGACGGCGATCAGGCTACCGTCGGCCAGCCCTTCCCACAGCGCGGCCTGATCGTCGGGTTGGCGCAGCGGCGGGTTGACCTTGGCATAGGGGCCGACACGCAGCATGTCCGCCTCGGTGAAGAAGAGATAGTGCGGGCAGGTCTCCGCCGTGACCGGCGCGCCCGTGCGCAGGAAGCGGCGCACCGCCTCCAGGGCCAGGCGCGAACTGACGTGCGCGATATGCAGGTTCGCTCCCACCGTTTCGTTGAGCGTCAGCAGCGAGGCAATGGCCACCGCCTCCACATGCGGCGGGCGCGATTCGCCATGCGCGGCGATGTCGTTGCGGTTGGCCGCTTTCAACTGCTGGGTGTGCCACTGAATCAAGTCTTCGTTTTCGGCGTGTACGGTGCACACCAGGCCGGTTTCGGCGATCAGATGCAGGGCCTGCAACTGCTCGGCTATCTGCGGCAGGCACAGCCCTTCGAACTCATCGTAGCGCGCCGCCGGAGCCGTGGTGGTGAAGATTTTGAAGCCAATGGCTCCCTCTGCCACCATGTCGGCGATCTCGTCGCGGCGCAACAGGCCAGGGGCCGCATAGAGCGCGTAGTTGACGTAGGCGTTCGCTTCGGCCAGGGCACGGCGGGCGCGGAAGATGTCGCCCGTGGCACAGCATGGCTTGGAGATGGGCATCTCGAACACAGTGGTGACGCCCCCCGCCGCCGCCGCACGCGTCTCGCTGGCGAAGTCGCCCCGCTCCGGATAGGCGGGCGCGCGGCAATGCCAGTGAATGTCCACTGCGCCGGGCAGCACATACTGTCCGCTGGCTTCGAGCCGTTCACGCGCGCTCGCTGGCGTGCCGTGTTCCAGCAGGGCGACGATCCGTCCCTCCCTAATGCCAATGTCCAGCGGGAAAATACCGCACTCGGTGACGACGTTGCCGTTGGTGATCAGGGTATCGAAGTCCATCAGTCGGTTCGCTTTCGCTACGATCCTCAACCTTGCAGACCGAGCAAGGCGCGGTCGGCAAACTCCATAAGGATTCTGACGGTCGAGACAAACTCATCCAGGTCTACGTATTCGTCGAAGGCGTGCGCTACCTCATAGCTGCCAGGGCCGAAGACGATCATCTCGCCGCGCATCAGGCCGGTCAGGTGTTTGGCGTCGCTGCCCGGCAGATAGCCCACCGGCCCCGGCGAATCCTGTAATTCGCGCGCCACGCAGTCCAGGAACAGCTTTGCCAGTGGCCCTTCGGCGGTGGAACTGAACCAGTGCGAGACCTGAAAGTCGTCCACTTCCGCTTCGGCGGGGGCGATCATCACCTGGCGGACCACCTGCTCCAGTTCCGCCTGCACAGCGGCAGGGTCTTCGCCGGGGATCATACGCCGATCCAGATAGATGACGCAGTGATCGGGCACAGCGTTGGCCGTGCTGCCGCCCTGAATGACACCGACGTTGCAGGTAGGCACGCCGACCATGGGGTGAACACGCTCCGCCAGCGAACGGTGATATGCCTCCAGCGCCAGCACGACGCGGGCCATGGCGGTGATGGCGTTGACACCGCGATCGGGGTTGGTGGCATGTACTGACCGGCCATGCACGCGCACAGTGGCCCGCAGCACGCCCTTATGCGCCGTAGCGACGCGGTTATGCGTCTGCTCTCCGACAATGATGAAGTCGCACGCGGGCAGGTGTCCCGCCTCGGCCAGCCAGCGCGTGCCCAGTTGACCGCCGGTCTCTTCTTCCGCGGCGGCGACCAGCACCAGCGTCCCGCGCAGACGTTCTCGCTGTTGCGCCACGTGCGCCGCGGTGACCATCATGGCGGCCAGAGGAGCTTTGTCGTCCACGCTGCCCTTGCCGAACAGTTTGCCCTCGCGGATAACCGCGCCGTAGGGATCAACAGACCAGTGTTGCGCCTCCGCCGGAGCGATGGGCACCGTGTCACTATGGGCGTGCAGCATGATCACCGGCGCGCCCTGCCCCACCGAGGCCACGACGCTGGCCGCTTCTGGCTTGGCCTCCGGAGCCAGCACGCGCACGTCGCACCCCGCCCCCTGCAACCAGGCAGCGATGGCGGCGGCGATGGCGCGGGTGTCGCCGGGCGGGTTGGGCGAAGGGATGCGCACCAGCTCTTGCAGCAGCGCGACGGGGTCAGGCAGCGCCGTCATAGTTCGCCCTCAAGCTGCGCGTAGAAGCAACACCAGTCGCCGGTCTGCACAGTGGGCAGGGCGCGCAGCCCGAAAATCATCCCCTCAACCGGCGTGCGCAGTTCGGCCAGCACGTCGCCATAGACATCCACAATGCGCGCCAGCAACGCTCCCGCCGGCATCAGGCGCTGATAGGCCAGCCCCGGCTCGGCGACAAACAGCCCGCTGGCCGGAGCGAGCAGGGCGTGCTGAAAGCCCGTGTACCATTTTTCGGCGTAGGTGGGCGTCCCCGGAATCATCTGATAGTGGCGCAGCACGTTGAGCACCCCGTCGGCCAGGATGCGCGCGCAACGCTGGAAGTCCTGCGGCGAGGTGGCCGGACGGCCCCCCAGTTCGACGGTGAGGGCGGGCTTGCCCGCTTCATGCATCACCGCGGGGGGCGACCCCGACGGGCGGATGTTCTTCAGGATGAGCGACCAGCCTTTGCCCATCGCCTTGGCCAGCTCGATGGCCGCCGGATCGGTGGTGGTGAAGATGGTCTCCGACAGATACGAGTGCGCCCCGCCGGAGTGGATGGAAATCTCGAAGGACGCCACCTCGCGCAACCACCGGCTGTGCGCATGGGCCAGTCGCTCGGTCAGGTAGCCGTCGGCGCGGCCCGGATAGATGCGGTTGAGATCGTAGCTGAAAGTGTCGAGCGGGTTGCCGCGCTGTGCCGCCTCGAAGGCGGGCACGTTGAGCACCGGCACCAGCACCAGGCTGCCGCGCAGCGTAGAGGGGTCAACCTCGGCGGCCAGCCAGTGACAGGCCAGCGTGCCTTCTGGCTCGTCGCCATGAATGACCGCGTCCACCCACAGGCACGGCCCATCTTCGATGCCGTTGAGGACGATCACAGGGATTTCCAGCGGACGACCGCCCGGCAGATTGGTGACCGGAATCACGCCGCGCGCGCGGGTGCCGGGGGCGGCGGTCGCCGTGCCAACAGTCAGAGGAGGCATGGCAAACTCTCGCTTTCTAGACGCGATAGCGCTCAATGACCGGGCGCATGCGCTCCAGGGCTTCGCGGATTTTGTCGGTGGCCTGCAGGTAGCTGATACGCAGGTAGCCGCCCCAGTTCTCGCCAAAACCCGTGCCGGGGAAGATCAACACGCGCCCTTCTTTGAGTAGCAGATACGATAGTTCAGTGGCATGAATGCCTGTAGATGAGCTGTTCGTCCACAGGAAAAACGCGCCGCGCGGGTCGCTGTAGTCCAGCCCCATCGCGCTGAGACCCTCCATCATCACCCGCCGACGCTCGGCATAGATGCGCTGGAACTCGCGCAGTGGCTCGTCGGGCCCGTTGAGCGCGGCCAGCGCCGCGTGCTGCGAGACGGTGGCCGCCGGCCCTGTCGTCACAGCCTTGATGCGCGTCATGGCCTCGATCAGGTTGACCGGTCCGGCGGCATAGCCGATGCGCAGGCCGGTCATCGAGTAGGTCTTGGAGAAGCCGTTGAGCGTGATCGTGCGCTCGGCCATGCCCGGCAGCGAGCCGATACTGAAGTGTTGCCAGCCGTCGTAGACGAATTTCTCGTAGATTTCGTCCGAGATGACGATCAGGTTGTGGCGGATGGCGATCTCGGCGATGGCGCGCAACCGGTCTTCGGTGACGATCCCTGCCGTGGGGTTGCTGGGCGTGACGATCAGCAGCGCCTTGCTGCGCGGCGTGATAGCCGCTTCCACGGCCTCCGGGCGCAGGTTGAAGGCATCGGCGTGCTCGGTGGGCACCATCACCATCCGCGCCCCCGCACTGAGGATGGCGTCGTCATAGGACGTGTAGCGCGGATCGGGCACCAGAATCTCGTCGCCGGGGTCGAGCAGCGCCTGCATGACCAGAAAGAGCGCTTCCTGCCCGCCTGTGGTGACGATGATGTTGTCTGCTTCTACGTCCAGTCCGTTTTCGACGCGCAGCTTGGCGGCGATGGCCTCGCGCAAGGCGGGCATCCCCGCCACCGGCGTGGGAGCGGTGCGCCCGTCGCGGATGGCCGCTTTGGTGGCCTCGACGATGTGCACGGGCGTGGGCAGGTCGGGGTCGCCACGCCCCAGCGCGATGATGTCCGGCAGGGTCGCCGCCAGTTCCATCAACGCATAGCGCAGTTGGGTGCCGTCTGCGGCGACGGCGCGAATCGCCTCTGGGATATTCGGATTCTGCAGAGTCATAGCGTCTCCACCAGGCCCGCCGCGGCCCACTGCGAGATACTCACCGAGCAAATGGTCATGCTTTGCTTGAAGGCGCGCAGTTCCGCCGCCCGACGTGAACCGGCCATCCAGCCGACGCGCCAGCCGGGCAGGTAATCCGACAGGCTGCCCAGCGTGACCACCTGCGGGGCCAGCGCCACGTCTTGTGCCGGATGGAAGTCCCCGCCCTGCGCCCCGCTCACATCCCAGATCACCCACCAGCCACGCTCGCGCGCCCCTGCCAGCAGATCGTCCACCACTGCGCGAGGATCGGCGGGTGTCAGATAGAGCGCGCTGACGGCCTCCGGTTCGTTCACCTGCGCCGTCACCTCGACGCCGCACAGGCGCGCCGCCCCCGCGATACGGCCAGCGTCGCCGGGGCAGACGATCGCCGTGCCCGCCGGAGCCAGTTTCTTGATGGCGACGAAGCGCGCCTCCGTGCCGCCACAGGTGATGGTCACCGCGTCGGGCGGCACGTCCAGCCCATACCGGGCACGCAGATGCGCCGAGACCCATTCGCGCAATGGGAGGATGCCGGGCCGGTCGGTGTAGTGCGTCTTGCCCGCGTCGAGCGCAGCCATGGCCGCTTCAACGGTCGCCGGCGAAAGCGGCGGGCCGGGCGGCAATGGGACAGGCTCAGGCAGGCCCTGAGTGCGCGCCGCCAGGGGACGGGCCAACGTCGCGGGGGGCGTCATGCGACCACCTCGCGCTGGAAGGGGAACTCAATGCCCAGCGTTTGCGCCAGTTGGGCCAGCTCGTCGAAGACGACGGCGTCGAGTTTGGCCCCGTCGCGGCGGTATTCCTGCTCGCGCCGGTAGTCAATCTCACCCGGCACGAGAATCTCGTCGAAGCCGGGCCGCAGTTTGGCCGACTTGCACATGCGCACGAAATCGTCCATGCGCGCCTTGAACTCTTCAACCGGCATGAACCAGGCGATATCAATGGCCATGAGCATATGCGACACGTCCTGATGCGCCGGATCGGAGTAGGGCATCAGGCCATAGCCGCCACCGCTGAGCACCCCCGTCAGCACGTCGGTGAGCATAGACAGGCCATAGCCCTTGTGCCCGCCGATGCCCAGCAAAGCCCCGTCCATGGCCGCCGCCGGATCGTCGGTCTCGTGCCCATCGGGGGTCAGCGCCCAGTCGAGCGGCATTTTCTTGCCCTCGCGCAGATACCAGCGCATCATGCCCTTGCCCGCCGTGGTCAGGGCGATGTCGAGCACCACCGGGAACTCGCCACCCGTCGGCGCGGCAATGCCCCAGGGATTGGTGCCCACCACGCCGGTGCAGCCGCCCCAGGGAGCCATCTCTGGCCCGGCGTTGGTGATGGCAATGCCGATGCAGTCGTGTTCCAGAGCAATGCGCGCGGGCACGGCAGACGAGCCGAAATGCGTGCTGTTGCGCACCACCACCGTCCCGATACCGCTGACCTTGGCCTTCTGCACGGCCAGTTCCATCGCCTTTTGCGCGATGACCGATCCCAGACCATTGTGGCCGTCCACCAGGGCCAGGGCGGGCGTCTCCTTGACGATCTCGAACGGCGCGCCGGGCACGATCCAGCCATTCTTGATGCGCTCGTAGTAGACGGGCAGGCGGCGCACCCCCTGTCCCTGGCCGGGCAGGCAGTGCAGCTCGCTCTCGATCAGGCCGCGCGTGCAGCGGCGAGCCTCGTCTTCAGAAAGGCCCATGGCACGAAAAGCGCGGTAGGTGAAGTCTTCCAGCGCGTCCACCGGCACCCGGATGAGCGTAATGCCCATGCTAAATCCCTCCTACGCGGTACAGTTCTGCCTGCTCCGGCGTATAGACCTGCATCAACTCGATCTCAATGCCACCCGCCTGCTGTTCCAGGAAGGCAACCCAGCCTTCGGGGTGCGGATGGCTGCCTTTGACCTTGCACGCGCTGCACTCTTTGAGCGTAGCCCCGTGAGCCTGCGCCTCGGCCAGCGCTTTCTCGATATCGGGCACGGCGTAGCAGATGTGATGCAACCCCTCGTAGCCGCGCTCCTGAATCCAGGCGTCGAAGCGCCCGCCCGGATCGAGCGACTGGCAAAGCTGATACTCGATGCCGCCGACGGTGAAGATCGCCACGCGGTTGCGCGACTTGGGGTAGTCCTGCACCTGCGCGTCGAGACCTACGCCCAGCAAATCCTGGTAGGTCTTCAGCGCGGCGTAGGCATCGCGGACGGCAAAGGCCATGTGTTTGATGGTTGGGCCGGACATGAAAAGCGCTCCTGAGTCAGTAGTGATGAGTCTGAGAGTTTTGAGCCATGAGTTTTGAGTCGGGTCAGCGCAGGTGATGCGCTCAATCCTCCAGGGCGAACAGCTCGCGCAGGTTGACGCCGGGCGTGATTACCGGATCGATCCCCCCGGCCACCGAGGTCATCAGCACAGTGATGCCCGGCCCATAGCCCGCGCGCGGGCTATCGCCCTGGCCGACCACGCCAATGCCCACCGCGCCGCGCAGATAGCCGTGATTCCAGCTACTGTCGTAATCGGCCAGCGCCACCACATCGCCCAACCGCAGCCGATCCAGCCCGGCGGCGGCCAGCGCCTGGCGATCCTGCGCCTGGATGTGCAGCGAGCCGCCCTCGCTGGTCAGGCCCGCGCCCGCGCCCAGCAGGTGCGCCGGCACCACGGCCACCACCGGCACGCTGAGTTGCCCCCGCGCGTTGGTGGTCACTTCCAGGTTTTCGAGCAGTTCCGGCGAGCAGCTCTTGAGCCGGACGGTAGGGTGATCGGGCAATTCCAGGCCGACGCCTTTGGCGCGCACCACGATCTTGTCGCCGATGGTCATCTGCTCGCGGACGGCACGCGGAAAGTGCAGGATAACCTGCTCGGAGAAGCGCCCCGACTTGCCGGTGACTACGCCGCGCGCGCCCTGGGCGTTGCCGGTCATGACCACCGCCTCGTTGCCCACACAGGCGAAAATGTTGAGGCCGCGGTTGCCCGTGTCGTCCTTCAGGCTGATGCTGACGCCAGGATGCACGCAATCGGCCAGCCAGCCATAGGCCGAGTCCCCCACCGAGACGTTGTAGACAATGCCCCCATAGGCGGGCCACAGGAACGGCCTGCCGTCAGCGTCCAGCCGGTATGGTTCGGCGGGCAACCCTGGCAGGCTGGGCGCGGTGATTTGCCCCATGACCGATACACATACCAGCCGATCGGCGTTCGTCCTGACGCTCATGAGACCTCCCGAATGTGCAGGTAATTGGCAATATTGGCCTTGGGGTCAATCACCCACTCGATGCACGGTTCGGGGCACGTCATCAGGGTGAGAATGCCCGGCCCGTGTCCCGTCATGATCGAGTCGCCGTGAATGCACAGCGCAATGGTGACCGCGCCCTTGCGATAGCCGCGCCCATAGCGATGATCGGCGTCCGGAATGGCCACCAGGTCGCCCAGGCGCATCCGATCAATGCCCAGCTCGGCCAGCAAGGCCCGGTCGCCGGACATCAAGTCCTGATCCACGTATTCGGCGTTCAGTTCCGCGCCCGACCCCATGATCTGCGGCGGCAAGACCATGGTCACCGGCACACGAATGCGCCGCTCGTCCAGCGGCTCGATGGGCAGGCTGTCTATCAGCGCCGGGCTGCACTTTTTCAACTCGATATGCGGGTAGTCAGTGAAAGCCAGGCCGCGCCCATGCGCGATGATCTGCACCGTATCGCCCACACACAGCCGCTCGTTGACCTCTGGCCCAAAGTCCACCAACAGGCGGGCGTGCTCGCCGGTGACAATGCCCTGCGCGCCTTTGGCCAGGCCGCTGGTGACAATGGCCCGGTTGCCGATGCAGGTCAGGTAGTGCAGGGCGAAGTCTGCGCCGGAGTCCGGGTTGGCGATGGAGACGCCCGGCTCGACATGGTCGGCAGCCCAGCCGAAAGCCGGGTCGCCGACGCGGGCATTGTAGGCGATGCCTGCCATGCCGGGCAGCACGCGGGCAACGCCATCGGCGGCGGGGATATAGCCGGGATAACGTAAGCCGGGCTGACTGACCTGCCCGGCGACAGCGATTTGCACAAGCTGATGAGCATTGGTGGCTAAAGGCATGGGTGGAGCACCCCTCTTTTTGTGCGCTTTGACCAAGAACCCATCCCCAAGCAGGCGTAAGATGGGATCAGGTGCTTGACAGGGAGATTGGCGCGCTCATATAATTTGCGTAAATTAGTTTGGCTGTCGATTGTCGACAGTCTACTGACGACAATTATAGGGAGGCCATATCGAGGTTGTCAAGCTCATGACGGAAACTCTACCTTCCCTCACTCAGATCACCAATAAGCCCCTGCGCGAGCAGGTTCTGGACGCGCTGCGCGACGCCATCATCCAGGGCGAGTTCAAACCCGGTCAACCCCTCGTCGAAACCGAACTGGCCGCCCAACTGGGCGTCAGCCGCGCCCCTATTCGCGAAGCGCTGCAGGTGCTCAACAGCGAAGGCCTGCTGGAGACCATCCCCTATCACGGCACGACTGTCCGCCGCCTGACCAAAAGAGATATCGAAGAGCTTTACAGTTTGCGCAGTGTGCTAGAGAGTTTTGCCATCCGGCGCATCATCGCCCGGCGCAACCCGCAAGATGTAGAGGCTCTGCGCGAGCACTTCCGGGCCATGCTCGACCGCGCCGAAGCCGGAGACCTGAAAACACTTAACGAAGTGGACCGCGCTTTTCACGATACGCTGATCCGCCTGAGCGATCATCAGTTGCTGCAAACCATCTGGAATGCCGTGGCGTTGCGAGTGCGGCAGGTGATGGCGTTGCTCAACGAGCGCAACACCGACCTCAAGCAGATTGCCTACAATCACCTGCCGATCATCGAAGCAATCGCTGCCTGGGACGAACCCCGCGCCATACATCTGATCGAGCGGCATATCGCCGCAACGGGCGAATTGATCGCCGAGGGATGGCTGGATAGCGAAGCAGGCGACAGCGCATGAACAAAGCGGGATGCGTGCTGGTCACGGGCGCGGGGGGCTTTGTGGGCAGCCACGTGGTCGAAGCGTTGCTGAGCGCCGACCGCGCCGTGATCGCCGTGGATCGACAGTTTGCCCCGGCTCTGCGCCAGGTATGGCTGGCGCGCTGGGTGACACGCCTGACGCTCTTTGAAAATGATCTGCTGGACTTGCCACCGCTGGAGGCAGATGCCGTCATTCACGCTGCCGCGGTGACCGCCGGGCCAGAAGAAGGCGGCCAGACGCCGGAACAGAACTTCCGCGCCAACGTGGAACCGGCCCTGCGCGTGCTGGAATGGGCGGGTGAGCGTCGCGTGATCTTTCTGAGTTCGTCGGCGGTGTTCCGCGCCACTGCGCCGGGACCGGTGACGGAGACGATGCTCCCCATGCCGCTGGGCCTGTATGCGGTGAGCAAGCTGGCCGTGGAACACCTGCTGGAGACGCTGCGGGTGCACTATGGCCGCGATGTGGTCGCCGTCCGGCTGAGCAACATCTACGGGCCGCGCGAGGAAGCGCGCCCTACCCGCCCGCGCGTGAGTCTGGTGGCGCGCCTGGCGGCGGAGGCGCTGCGCGAAGGCCGCGTGACCGTCTGGCGCGACGACCCGCCGCGCGACTGGACCTATGCGCCAGACGTGGGACAGGCTCTGTTGAGACTGCTCGACGCGCCCGCCCTGCGACACCCGCTCTATCACGTGGCGGCGGAGCAGACGTTGACGCCACTACAGATCGCCGAAGCCATCCGCCGCTGGCTGCCACACGTGACGCTGGATGTCCGCGAAGGGATGTCAGCCGAGGGGCAGAATCTGACGCGGCGGGGCACGCTGAGCAGCGCTCGTCTGCGCGACGAGCTGGGGGAGATACGGTGGACACCGTTTGAGGAGGGGATCGGAGCTGTGATCGAGTGGCAACGCTGCGCGGAGGTTGCGCCATGACGCGCCTGCGGATTGTGCTGGCGGGCCTGGGTGTGCGCGGGCGTTACTGGGCCGAGGTCATCAGGCGCTCGCCGCGTTGCGAAATCGCCGCCTACGCCGACCCCAACCCGGCGGCGTGCCAGGCGGCGGTGGCGCAGTTCGGCGAACACCCTACCTTCGCTTCGGCGGAAGAGGCGCTGGCGGCGCTGCCCGACGTCGGCGCGCTGATCCTGGCCAATCCGCCCGTAGGGCGCGAGAGTCAGGTGCGCGCGGCCATTGCGCGCGGCGTGCCCATGCTCATCGAGAAACCGCTGGCCCTCAGCCTGGCCGAGGCCGCGCACCTGGTGGCGCTGGCCGAAGCAGCGGGCGTACCCCTGATGGTGGGCCTCAACTTCCGTTACCTGGCCGTGACGCAGCAGACCAGACGTCTGCTGGCCGAACGGGTTGTGGGCGAGCCGGCCTTCGCCCGCTTCACCTACGAGCGCTACCGCGACGGGCATCGCCCCGACCTGAACAAATATCCGCTGACGATGGAACATCCCATGCTGTGGGAGCAGTCCATTCACCATTTCGATCTGCTGCGCTTCGTCTACGGGCGCGAGCCGATCAGCGTGCAGTGCCAGACATGGAATCCGCCCTGGAGCATGTACGCGGGCGACGCCAACGTGGCCGCGCTATGGACGTTTGAGGGAGGGCTGCTCGTCAACTATCACGGCACGTGGCAGGGCAACTGGAACACGCCGCATTTTGAATGGCGCACCGAATGCACTGCCGGGATCATCAGTCAGCGCGATCAGTTCGGCGCGCTGCACTATGCCCGCCGCGACGACCCAGAACTCACCCCCGTGCCCCTGCCCCCGCACGAGACTTGGATCACTGAGACGGCAGGGTTGCTGGAAGCCTTTGTCAACACTGTGGTGGATGGCAAGCCGCTCGAATGCAGTGGGCGCGACCATCTGCGCTCGCTGGCCATGGTCGAGGCTTGTGTGCTATCCAGCCGGGAAGGGCGCAGCGTGCCCATCGCCGAGGTGCTGGCGCAACTTTCCGGCGCAACGAGTCAACCGAGCATGTGAGCGTGTGGAGCAGCACAAGGAGGTGCACACGATTTGAAAGGAAGCGCAGCCTGTTGTCACCCCAACCGTATTCTTTGTTTGTGCAGAGCAGGAGGTTAGAAAAGCCATGTCCCGTCTTCGTTATGCAGCCACCCTGTTGATCCTGGTGGCCTTGATTCTGGGCGCGCTGCCCTCCGCGCCAGCCAAAGCCCAGGCCCCCGGCCCCGACGACAAAACGCTGGTCATCGCCCAGAGCACCGACGTGCAGAGCCTCGATCCGCCGCAGGTGGGGTCGCGCGTGGACGACAACATCGTCTCGCACATGTTCGCCACCCTTTATGAAATTGACGACTTCGGCAACATCGTGCCCTTCCTGGCCAAGGACTATCGCATCTCCGAGGATGGCACCGAGGTCACCTTCGTGCTCAACGAAGGGCTGACCTGCCACGACGGCGAGCCGCTGACGGCGGAAGACGTCGTCTATACCTTCAAGCGTGCCGCCGACCCGGCCAACGGCTTCACCGGCAACACGCCCGGCTTCGTCTTCGCTTCGGTGGCCTACAAGGACGCCCGCGTAGACAGCGAGCTGGAAGCGACCATCATCCTGGAACGCTATCAGTCCATCGCGCTGGGTCTGCTTTCGGAAGTGCACATCTACTGCAAAGACTCCTATGAAAAGATGTCGCTGGAAGAAGCCCAGAGCAACCCGATCGGCTCCGGCCCTTATAAGTTCGTGGAGTGGGTCAAGGACGACTATCTGCTGATGGAGAAGTGGGACGAGTTCAAGCTGCGCGATCCCTACTTCGAGCGGATTGTCTGGCGCGTCATCCCCGAAGCCTCGACCCGCACCGCCGAACTGATCGCGGGCAACGTGGACATCATCACCAACGTGCCGCCCGATCAACATGCTGCCGTCAACGCCTCCGGCCCGGCTACGGTGGTGCCAGTGGAGGGTCTGCGCCGCATCTACGTCGGCTTCAACTTCACCGACAACTTCAAGAGCGAGTGCGCCGACGCCATCAAGAAGACTGAAGTGCGCGTCGCCCTGCAATACGCCGTAGATGTGCCGACCATCTGCGAGGCGCTGCTCGGCGTGCCCTGCGAGCGCGCGACCGGCCCGGTCAACAAGCCCAACGATCACCCCGACCTGAAGCCCTATCCGTACGATCCGGCCAAGGCCGAGGAACTGCTCGACGCCGCGGGCTACCCGCGCAAGGACAACGGCGTCCGCTTCGAGTGCACGTTGATGGCCGGGCGCAACCGCTACCTGAACGATGTCAACGTGGTGCAGACGATCTGCCAGTACCTGGACGACATCGGCGTCAAGACCAACTGCCAGTTGATGGACTTCCGCGCGGAGTTCATCCCGCTGCTGGTCAATCAGCAGGCTGGCGAACTGTTCTTTGTGGGGTCGGGCGGCGGCAACTGGAACGCGCTGTATGAGATGGCCGACTTCGCCAGCGAGACCTCCAACCCCAACTATGGCTTCTGGAGCAATCCGGAGTGGTTCAACCGTTGGCGCAGCCTGTCCAACATCCGCGATCCCCAGGAAGAGCGCAAGGTCGTGCTGGAGATGCTCGAAGTCTTCTACAACGACCCGCCGTGGATTCTGCTGTACATGCAGCCCGACTTCTATGGCGTGAGCAAGCGGCTCGACTGGCAGCCACGCCGTGACGAGCGCGTGATCACCTTCAACGCCAGGCTGAAGTAACATCCCGACTGTTTCCTGCCGGTTGGGGAGCACAGACACAGCGGAGCCTGTGTTCCCCACCGGCTCACTTCGTCCAGATCGAATCGAGCACAGCGATACAGACGCATGAGCAAATATCTGGCACGGCGCTTGTTGCAGTCCATCCTGGTCATCTTCGGAGTGACCCTGTTCTCATTCCTGTCGTTGCATCTGGCAGGCGATCCCACCCTGCTCTATGTCAACGAGCGGGCCACCGACGAGCAGATCGCTGAGACGCGGCACCGCCTGGGCTTCGACCGCCCACTGCATGAGCAGTATCTGAGCTTTATGGAACGGCTGGTGCGGGGCGATTTCGGCAAGTCGCTTGTCACCAAGACCCCCGCCCTCGACCTGATCCTGACCCGGCTGCCGGCCACTGTGGAACTGACGCTGTTCGCCATGCTGCTGGCGATTACGCTCTCGATCCCCATCGGCCTGCTGGCAGCCACCAAACGCGGCACGCCCTACGACGGCGGGATCATGCTCTTCGCCATCTTCGGGCAATCCATGCCAAGCTTCTGGCTGGGCCTGATGCTGATGCTCTATGTGGGCCTCCACTGGAAGATTCTGCCGATCTCCGGCCACGTCCCCTTGCTCGAACCCCTGTTGAAAGGGGACTTCAAGACCGTGATCGGAAACGTGCCCGGCGCGGTGCAACACCTGATCATGCCCGGCGTGACCATCGCCATGTTCTCGCTCTCGCGCAACGCCCGCCTGATCCGGTCGTCCATGCTGGAGGTGCTGGCGCTGGACTATGTGCGCACGGCGCGAGCCAAAGGGCTACGCGAGCGCACAGTGATCATCCGTCACGCCTTCCGCAACGCGCTGATCCCCTTCGTGACCATTCTGGGGCTGGAGTTCGGCTTTTTGCTGAGCGGCGTAGTGGTGGTGGAGACGGTGTTCTCGTGGCCGGGCGTAGGGCGGCTGGTCTTCAATTCGATCAACCAGCGCGACATTCCGGTGGTACAGGCCACGGTGGTGTTCTTCTCGATGCTGTTCGTTGGGCTGAACCTGCTGGTTGACCTGATCTACGCCCGCCTTGATCCGCGTATTCGGCTGGGGTAAGTTGAGGAATGGACGACGTCATGGCCGAAAAGACTTCGCTCGCTGTGCCCGCTGCGCCACCAGAGGTGATTCGGCTGCAGGCCGACATGCCCGAAGTGTCGTTCTGGCGGCGCGCCTGGCATAGTCTGTTGCGCACGCGCTGGCCCATCGTGGCCTTGCTCATCCTGAGCCTGGTGATCTTTCTGGCCGTCTTCGGCCCGCAGATTGCGCCCAAAGACCCCAATCGGATCACCCTGGCAGCCCGCCTCAAGCCGCCGTTCGAACGCAACGCCCAGGGCGAGCTGGTTTATATCCTGGGCACGGATTCACTGGGGCGCGACGTGCTCTCGCGCCTGATCTACGGCGCGCGCATCTCGCTCTCGGTGGGCGTGGTGGCGGTGGGCATCGGCGGCACGCTGGGCACGCTGCTGGGGCTGACCGCTGGCTACTTCGGCGGGCGCGTGGACGACGTGATCATGCGGCTGGCCGATATTCAGCTCGCTTTCCCCTTCATCTTGCTGGCGATCATGGTGCTGGTGGTGTTGGGGGCGGGCGTGCTCAACCTGGTGCTGGTGCTGGGCATCGGCCAATGGGTCACCTACGCGCGTATCGCTCGCGGCGAGACGATGGCGCAGCGCGAAAAAGAATACATAGAAGCCGCCCGCAGCATTGGCGCGAGTCATGCGCGGATCATGTTCCGCGGCATCCTGCCCAACATCCTGGCCCCGCTGATCGTGATCGCCTCGTTCAACGTTGCCAGCGTCATCCTGGCCGAAGCCTCGCTCTCGTTCCTGGGGCTGGGTGTCCCGCCGACCGTGCCCACCTGGGGCGGTATGCTGGCCGAGAGCCGCGATCAACTGCTGGCCAACCGCTGGTGGCTGGCGGTGTTCCCTGGGGTGGCGATCATGCTCACCGTGCTGTCGCTCAACATTCTGGGCGACTGGTTGCGCGATTTCCTCGACCCGCGTCTGCGCGGCACGGTATGAATGGGGAGGACTGAGCCGGGAGTCCGGAGTCGGGAGTCTTGAGCGCGCGCTCGTAGAACTCCCGTTTCACGGCACGTTCCGGCTCAAAAGACCCCAGACTCTGAACTCTTAACTCTCGACTCTTGACTCATCACTCAAGACTCTGAAGGACTCGCCATGAGCAACAAAGATGTTTTCATCGGCATTCAGATCGGCGCGATCAGCTTCATAGACGAGGGCGTCGAGTCGGTGCTGGACCTGTTGCAGGAAAAGGCGGGCGTCAATGCCCTGTGCATTTCGGCCCTGTCGTGGAGCATTGGCAACGCCGGACGTGCCACACACGGCTTCCCCGATCACGGCGTGCAGGAACCGGACAATCTGCAAGGCGGGGCGTTCTTCCAGCCGCACCCCGACTATTACGCAGCGACGTTTCACCGGCAATTCGCCGCGCCCGACCCGCTCTACAAGGGCTTCGACGCGCTGGCCGACGTGGTGCCCGCAGCACGGGCGCGCGGCATGAAGGTCTATCCCTACTACTGCGAGACGTCCAGTTCGGGCATCCGCCCGCTGTGGCAGCCGGGCTTTCAGCACTTTCTGGATCGCGATCACTGGGGGCGGGTGGCGACACGCCCTTCGCTGCTAAACCCTCATTACCGCACCTGGTGGCGCTGCGTCATCGAGGACTGGCTGCAAAACCACGATCTGCAAGGCATTCTATGGGGCGTGGAGCGGCAAAGTCCGCTGATGGACCTGCTGCGCGGCGACAGCACCACCGGCTTCGACGAGTATTTCCAGGCCGAAGCGCGGGCGCGGGGCATTGACGTGGGGCGGGCGCTGGAAGGCTACCGCCGCATTGATCACTTTCTGCGCGGCGTGCGCCAGGGCGAGCGCCCCCGCGACGGCGTCTTCATCACCCTGCTGCGCCACCTGCTGCACTACCCCGAAGTGTTGATGTGGGAAAAGCTGTGGCTGGACGCGCATCAGGGCTTTTACCACGAGCTGTCTGGCCTGGTGAAATTCTTCAACCCGCGCCACGAGGTTGGGCTGGGCATCTGGCAGGTGATCAATACCTATAATCCGTATCTGCGCGCCCAGTACGATCCCGCCGATTTTGCCGAATACGCCGACTGGCTCAAGCCGGTGCTCTACCACACGCCCGCCGGCGCGCGTTTTGTGGAATTCGCCGCGCAGTGGCACAAGACTGTGCTGGCCGACACTACGGCGGACGGCGCATACAACGCGCTGACGACCGTGCTTGGCCTGGAAGACATCGTCGCCCCGCGCGAACAGGGCGCCCAGGCTGGTTTCAAGCCCGAATACGTCCGGCGCTGGACGCAAGACCTGATCGCCGCGACCGGCGGGCGCTGCAAGGTCTATCCGGGCATTGGCGTGGGCGTGGGGCACGAGGGCGAGTCCAAAGCGATCACGCCGCAGGAAGTCAAGGAAGCCGTGCACGCCGCCTTTGAGGGCGGGGCGCACGGGGTGTTGATCTCGCGCAACTATTCGGAAGCCGAACTGCGCAACGTGGCCGCCGTTGGCGAAGCGCTGCGCGAACTTGGGTTGCTCTGAGGAGGGTAGCCGGTGACCATTCGCACCGCCA
>DAOTZZ010000329.1:0-11380 GCA_034433965.1 Anaerolineae bacterium | reverse complement strand
GCCCATATTCGCCCACGAAGGTTGTCTTGGGCATGTGGCAGGTCTCGCACGTCGGCCCGCCCTCGGTAGTGAAGTGACCGGAAGGGATGCCCTTCACCACGTCTACGATCTGCTGGCCTTCGTACATCTCCTGAGCGCCGTAGTGCAGGCTACCGCCAACCAGCATCGTCTCGCCATCGGGCGTCTTGCTGTTGTGGCACGACACACACAGGGCGTACCGATCGGTAGAAGTCTCCAGGGAGGGTGCATCCTCGCCGTGTGGGCTGTGGCAGGCCACACACGTCACGCCCGCCGCTACCACTTCCCCATCGGTGCTGCTGGTCGTGTGGCAGCGTGCGCAATCGCCCGGTAGCGGTCCCTGGGCCTGCCCGTGACCGCTCTTCAGCCATTCGGCATACTGGTTGTAGACCTTGGCATGTCCGGTAGACCACCAGACTGCCTCGTCATCCTCACCGGCCAGCACGAACACGCTCTCGTCCAGGCGCAGGCCGGGCTGATACCCGACTGGATAGGGATGCACACCGTCGGCGCTCAGGCCCTGAACATGGCATTGCCCGCAGACTGCGGCATCAACGCCCTTGTAGATGGTGCCCGCCGTGCCCATGTGCGCCCCACCGGGGCCATGACACGCCTCGCAGCCGACGTTCAGTTCGACCGCGCCCGTGTCCCATTCCTCGGCGAAGGCGAACTCGGTCGTCTCCGCGGCTTTCGTCCCGTCCAGGCCAGTGGTGTGGCAGCCCGCGCAGGCCACGCGCCAGTCCCGCTCCGGAGACTGCCAGGCATCGCCTTCCTGTACCGTCCACGTGCCCTGTTGATCGTCGCTCTGGGGCACGTTCCACGTCACCGGCAAGACGTAATAGGCCAGTGAGCCGTCTTCCCGCTCCTGTACGCTCACGTACTGCTCGATGTAACGTCCCCCCAGTACATAGGTGATGTCTTCAACGCTCAGCGGGCGCTGCGTTCCGTCCGGCCAGGTGATCACCGGGCTGACGCCTGCCGACAGATCGCCAGAAATGTTCTCCGGTGTACCAGGGCGCACCATGCGCGCGTGCCAGGTCGTGTGATAGGTCTCGCTCTGGGTATGGCACAGATTGCAGAAACGCGAGCCCTTGTACTCCGCCCCAAGGTTGGGCGGATTTCCCCCCTGAGCGTGAGCCGTATCGGCCACCCCCAGCGCCCACAGGGCTACCCCCAGGCCGAACAACACCACGCCCACCAGGGTCAGCCCCACGATATACCTGCGTCCATACGGTTGTCGAAACATTGAACTTCTCCCAGTGGTAGGCTGCTGCTAGCACACCAGGTTGTCCGCCAGACCCGCTCCACACTTCGGCTGGGCCTGCTGCTTGTCCGGAAAACTTCTTGCAAATCTCCTATGCGCAACCCTGGCATTGTCTGCTATGCTAAGAATCAGGGTTCTCAAGGAGGTTGCCATCATGGAACTCGGTTCGATCTTGAACGTACTCGGCTACTTTCTATTGCGCGTCGGGTTGCCGATAGTGCTGTTGGTCGTGCTCGGCATCCTGATCGATCGCTGGGAAAAAGCACGTCGCCGCGCTGTGGACACTTCGGAGTTCGAAGCGCTTGACCCCCATCACAGCAGTCACGAGCACGCCCACTGAGTCAGGAACATCATCTCTCGTTAGTGCAACGGGCATTGATGACTCTACCTACAGGACAGGCATCGGAGCAGTGCTGGACTTAACTGCGGAGCGCGACATTTGTCACTATCTCGGCGCTGTCCGCGATGCCTGATCCCTCTTCTCGCAGGCGATCATCGCTCAGCATACAGTCATTGGCAGGGACTGGCAAGCGGCGCAGTTCTTCGTTTTCCGGCGCAAAGGTGAAGTCCCAAAACGCCCGCTGCGCTTCCGTGCCCCGGAAGGCAACCTGCCGCGCCATATACAGGTGCATGACTGGCTTCAGGCCGTTCACCGGCACCACCCGACACTGGCCGCTCTCCACAAAGGGCCACGCCGCCATCAGCGACACAAACGCCGGGCCGATCCCTTCGCGCACGGCCTGAACGATCGCTTCGCTGTTGGCCAGCGTCAGGCGTACCTGCAACACGTCCAGACTCAGGTCGAAACGCGCCAGTTCGCGGTTGAGGGTGATGGCCGTGCCGGAAGTCGGTTCGCGCATCACCAGCGGATACGCCACCAGATCGTCCGGTTCCAGGCTGGAACGTCTGGCCCAGGGGTGCTCCGGCGGGACAATCAGCACCAGCACGTCGTCCGCGAAATGCCGATACTCGAAATCGTGTCGCGGGACGCGCAGGCTGCTCACCGCCAGATCGATCGCGCCACTGGCCAGGTCGTCGAGCGCGGCGCTGCGGTGCCCCACCCATACAGTCACGCGCACGTCCGGGTTTCTGTCCATGAAGCGGCCAATGATGCGCGGCAGCAGGTACTTGCCACAGGCCGTGCTACAGCCAATCGTCAGATGACCGGTCACCGTGCCACGCCGCGCCGCGATGAATGCCTCGGCCTGGCGGGCTTCTTTGAGCAGGTTACGGGCGATGGGCACAAAGGCGCTACCGACCTCATTGAGGCGAATGTTGCGTCCGGTGCGGTCGAAGAGCTGCGTTTTGAGCTGCTGTTCTAGCGCCTGAATGTGGCCGCTGACCGCCGGTTGCGAGATGTTGAGCAACCGTGCTGTCTCTGAAAAGTTCTCCGTCTCGGCGGCGATCAGGAAAACCTGCAACTCGTAAAGATCGAGCATACGTGTTACCCTGCTTCTCTCCCGGCGGTCAACATCCGGGCCACCCCGTCCCCTCCCAGGCCCGACTCCCTTTGCCACTATTGTCTTTCATAGCAGATTTCGCGCCAGCGCGGAACAGACGAAAATCATAACAAAATCGGATAATCGTTACTGCGTTGCATCGGGCAGTTCAATTAAACTGAAGACAGTGCGCTTTCTATCTCTTTGTGGAGTGAGCCATGCAGCGACGATTCAGAGTATGGCTATTGATAGCTGTGGGCGCATTGTTGCTGGGCGCTGCGGCACTGCTGCATAGCGTAACCAGCCGCGCTGCCGCAGCCTGTAATACTGCGTCCACCGGAGACGGCACAACCCTGCCGGTGAAAGGGGCGCAACAGAGCGCTCCGGTTGAGCTGGCCCTGGTGCAGGCAGCGGGTGAAGGCTGCCTGAACTGCCACGCCGACCAGGAGAAAGTCAAGGCGTTGGCCGTCGAAGAAGAACCCGCCGAGAGTCTCTCCTCAGGTCCAGGTTGAGGGGGATCGGTGCCTCCGTTGGAGGCCTGGGAGAAGGTCTGGATCAACCTGGAGACCTACAGCAACGATTTCCACGCCCTCATCAAGTGCACAGCCTGTCATGGTGGCGATCCGGACGCCATCGACATGGAAGCGGCCCATACAGGACTGATTGCCGATCCTTCGGAAGCGGCACGGCCCACCTGCAAACTGTGCCACGAGGAGATCGTTGTCAGCGCCGCCAACAGCCTGCACAGCACGCTGGCTGGATACGACACCGCCCTGTACGAGCGCAGCAGTCCGGAGCACTACGCCGCGCTCGAAACTATGCAGTCCTACCACTGCAACAGCTGTCACGCCACCTGCGGCGACTGCCACATCAGTCAGCCGGGTTCGGTAGGCGGTGGCCTGCTGGAAGGGCACGCCTTCGTCAAGACGCCGCCGATGAGCCGCACCTGCACCGGTTGTCACGGCAGCCGGGTGAAGAACGAGTACTTTGGGCTGAACGAAGGGGTTCTGGGCGACGTGCATCTGCGGCAGGCGCGTATGGCCTGCACAGCCTGTCACACCGCCGAGGAGATGCATGGCATGGGCGCGGCCAGTGGTTCGGAGCACCGCTATGATGGCGCGGAGAATCCCTCCTGCGAGAGCTGCCATGCCGAGCAGATCGGCCCGCAGTCTGGGATCCCACAGCACATGGTGCACAAGCCGGGTACCATGTCCTGCCAGGTGTGCCATAGCCTGAGCTATACCAACTGCACCAACTGTCACGTGGATCGCACTGAGGACGGCGTGCCTTTCTTCAGCGTTGAGGCGCATTCGCTCGGCTTCTACGTGGGCCGCAATCCCATTCAAAGCGAAGATCGCCCATACAGATACGTGCCGGTGCGCCATGTGCCCATTGACATCAATTCGTTCAGCGCCTATGGCGAAGACCTGCTGATCAACTTCCTGAGCCGGCCCACCTGGACGTATGCCACGCCGCACAACATTCAGCGCATCACCCCGCAGAATGAGACCTGCGGTTCGTGCCATGGCAATGAAGCCATCTTCCTGACGGCGGACAAAGTCGCCGAAGCTGAGCGCGGCGGAGCCAACCTCAACGTCATCGTCGAGACCATCCCGCCGCTGTTCCCCGGCATGCCCACGCCTGCGCCGACGCAATCCCCTACTCCAGAAGAAGGGATGGGTGAGGAGTCCGGTAGCAGCGATGCCGATTTCTGGGGTAGCGACGGAGCCGCCGAGTCGGACGAGGCTGGCAGCGGAGACGCCGATTTCTGGGGTAGCGACGGAGCAACAGGCGGCGAGTAGCTCTCTCCCTCTTGTCTGCGATACACGGGGGCAGGTTACCGTGAGCCTGCCCCCGTTTTCTTGTTCCACCAGAGCGAGCAGACATAATGCGCAGGTCGTAATCAATAAGCCATGCCTATACTCACTAGTTCTAAATATCACAAAAGGATATAATTCGCTTGCGATTGTTGGAAATTCCGTTGAAATATCGCCCAAGATTCCCAGGAGGTATGCTTCACCATGCGGAGATTCACCCTGCTCGCCCTTATCCTGGCCCTGGTGCTGCCGCTGGCGATACCCTTCGCCCCGGTCGCCGCCCAGGAAAACATCGTTGAGGCCCGGCTGCAGGCCTACAATGCCAGTCTCCCGCCAGCTTACGGCAATGTGTCGGTTGACGATCTTGCCGTAGAGATGATCGAAAAGCCAGACCTGCTGATCGTGGACGTGCGGCAGCCGGAAGAATATGCAGAAAGCCATCTGCCCGGCGCGATCAACATCCCCCTGCGCGACCTGGCCAAAAATCTGGACGCCCTGCCCGATCTGAACGCCGAAATCGTGGTCTACTGCGGCACAGCATTCCGCTCGTCCATTGCCATGACCGCACTGCAGGTCCTTGGCTACACCAACGTCCGCAACATGAAGGGCGGTTTCAACGCCTGGACTGCCGAAGAATACACAACCACGACCGAGGTCTTCGAGGCCAAGCGTGGCACCGCTCCTGAGATCGACCCGGAACTGCTCAGCGCCGTAGACGCTGCGCTGTCGGGCATTCCGCAGGGCTGGGGAGCGATCAAAGCCGAAGACCTGAATATCAAGCTGATCGAGAACCCGCCCGTCCTGCTGATTGACGTGCGCAAAGCTGAAGAAGTGGCTGAGCAAGGCTCTATCGCGGGCGCGGTCAACTGGCCGCTGGAGCAGTTCATGAGCTTTGTCGGTGAGCTGCCTGAGAATCGCGACGCCGACATCGTGGTCTACTGCGCAGTCGGTCATCGCGGCAACATGGCCGCCACCATGCTGCGCATCCTGGGCTACACCAACATCCTCAACCTGGCCGGTGGCTTTGGCGCGTGGAGCACAGCGGGTCTGCCCATCGAGAGCGCTGCTCCGGCGGTGAGTGAGTCCTTCGACCTGGCCGGTCTGCTCGACTCCTACATCAGCAGCCTGCCGTCGAGCTTCAACGCCATCCGTGCCGCCGACCTCAACGCGCTGCTGGCTGAGAATCCGGACATTCTGCTGGTGGACGTGCGCACCGCCGACGAGTTCGACGAGGGTCACCTGGCCGGCGCGATCAATATCCCGCTGATCGAGCTGACCGATCATCTGAATCTGCTGCCCGATCTCAACCAGAAGATGGTCATCTACTGCGGCAGTGGGCACCGCTCGGCCATCGCCATGGTGTTGCTCAACCTGCTGGGGTATCAGAATGCACAGAGCCTGCTGGGTGGCGTGAAAGCGTGGACGGCAGCTGAACTGCCGGTGACGACCGATGTGGTCGAGGTTCAGGAAGGCACCGCGCCAGAATTCAACCCTGACCTGCTGGCAGCCATTGACGCCTATGTGAAAGCCATCCCTGCCGGTTTCTACGCCATCAGCGCCGACGATCTGAACGTCGCCCTGATCGAGAACCCGCCCTATCTGATTGACGTGCGCACGGACGAGGAAGTCGCCAAGGGTATCATCGAGGGCGCCATCCATATCGAACTGCGCTCGTTCGTCGCCCAGATGGATCAGTGGCCTGCTGACAAGTCTCAACCTGTCGTCGTCTACTGCGGCAGCGGTCATCGTTCGGCCATCGCCATGGTAGCCATGCAACTGCTGGGCTATAGCGACGTGCGCTCGCTGGCGGGCGGCGTCGGGGCCTGGACAGCGAAGGAATACCCGCTCGCCGTACCTGTCGCCAATTGAGTCCGGTGCGATCCGCATCCTCAACGGCTCCTCTGTGCTCAGGGGAGCCGTTTTTTTCATGGTCGGGCAGATGCTTGCATTTGGCAGCGATTCGCTTCATGATCGCTCCGCGCTGATTGCATCTCTCAAGGAGTGACATATGGCTCGCATTGTCCGCTTTCTGACGCCCGCAGGCCCGGCCTTCGGCCTGATCGAAGATGACACAGTCTATACCCTGCCCGGCGATCCGTTCGCTGGCCCGCTTCAGATGGGCGAACGCCTGGGCAAGGTGGAATCGCTCAAACTGCTGCCGCCCGTGCAGCCCAGCAAGATCATCTGCGTGGGACGCAACTACGCGGCGCACGCCGCCGAACATCATGCCCCCTTGCCGGAAGAACCAATGCTGTTCCTCAAACCGCCCAGTGCTCTCATCGGGCACGGCGATCCCATCCTCATCCCACAGGGCATCGGTCAGGTGGAGCACGAAGCGGAACTGGCTGTGATTATCGGGCGGCAAGCGTGGCGTGTCGATCGGTTGAGCGCCCTGGATTACGTGCTCGGCTATACCTGCGCCAATGATGTCAGTGCCCGCGACCTGCAGCGAAAAGACAATCAGTGGGGCCGCGCGAAGGGGTTCGACACCTTCTGTCCCCTCGGCCCCTGGATCGTCACCGATCTCGACCCGCGCGACCTGGCAGTCAGTTGCCGGCTGAACGGCGAGCAGCGGCAGCACGCGCGCACGTCCGAGATGGTCTTCGATGTGCCCGCCTTGATCGCTTTCATCAGCCGTGTGATGACCCTGCTGCCCGGCGATGTAATCCTGACCGGCACGCCCGCCGGGGTCGGCCCGCTGGCGGACGGTGACACGGTCGAGGTAGAAGTCGAGGGGATAGGAGTACTGCGCAATCCGGTGCAGAATGGCCCGGCGTGGGCAGACTAAGCAGAAAGCATTACCCCCTGCCCCGCTGATCACGTTATACCTGTGCCCGCCTCTATTGGACACTGAGACTGCGATGCCGGTTTCTGGAGTATCCCGTGCTCACCCTGGCCGACGAACGACAACGCCATCTGGTACTGGACTCATTGTGGTTGGGGCTGGTCGGTGCTCTGGCCGCCCAGGTCTTTCTCTTCTTGCTCGATCTCAGTCAGCGCATCTTTCTCGAAGGGCTGGCGGGCTACACGCCCCCCGGTCTGCCCAATGAAGGTGGGTCGCTGGTTGAGAAGATCGGCTCGCACGGTTTGTGGCTGCTCCCTCTGGTCACCACGCTGGGCGGGCTACTTGTC
This sequence comes from Anaerolineae bacterium, assembly GCA_034433965.1. Lineage (GTDB taxonomy): Bacteria > Chloroflexota > Anaerolineae > Aggregatilineales > Aggregatilineaceae > UBA2029. The sequence continues at coordinate 3,710 of DAOTZZ010000329.1, read as the reverse complement.
GGACTGCTGATTCATACGCTGGCCCCCGAAGCCGAAGGTGAAGGCACCGACTCGGCAGTGAAAGCCTTTCACCACGCGGGCGGGCGACTGCGCGCGCATATTCCGCCCCTGAAGATGATCGCTTCGGCCATTACCCTTGGCTCCGGCGGTTCTGCTGGTCGCGAAGGTCCCACCGCTCTCATCACCGCAGGGATTGGCTCAGTCTATGGGTCCCTGCGGCAGCGTAGCGACGACGAGCGCCGGATGCTGATGCTCATCGGCATGGCTGCTGGCCTATCGGCGATTTTCCGCACGCCCATCGGCGCGGCTATCTTTGCCATCGAAGTGCTTTACTACGAGATGGAATTCGAGAGCAGCGCCCTGCTCTACACGATCCTCGCCTCGGTCGTTGCCTACACGATCAATGGTATCTTCGTGGGCTGGAAACCCCTCTTCGCCGTCCCACCCAATCTGGCCGTGAATCACGCCGAAGAGTATCTGGAATATGCGGTCTTGGGTATTGCCGGTGGCATACTGGCCGCGCTGATGCCGGTTATCTTCTATCGCTCGCGCGATACGTTTCGCGCTCTTCAGGTGCCAGCCTATCTCAAACCTGCAATCGGCGGACTGCTGGTTGGGCTGATCGGTCTGGCGTTGCCCGAAGCGATCGGCGGTGGCTATGGCTGGATGCAGATGGCCATTGATGGACGACTGGGCTTCAAGCTCCTGTTGCTGCTGCCGCTGGCCAAGATGATCACCCTGGCCCTGACAGTTGGGTCGGGTGGGTCGGGTGGCGTGTTCGCGCCCAGCCTGTTTGTGGGAGCCATGCTGGGTGGAGCGCTCGCCGAGGCGTTCGGACAAGATAGCCCCGCCGCATTCGTGGTGGTGGGCATGGCCGCAGTGTTCAGCGGAGCCGGACATATCCCCATTGCCGCCCTGTTCATGGTATCGGAGTTGACAGGCGGCTATCGCCTGCTTCCAGCGGCTGCGCTAGTGGTCGCCCTGAGCTATCTGGTTCAGGTCACGCTGGCGCAGCAGCTCAAATATAAGAGTCTGTATGAAGGACAATTGCCCACTCGCCCCCGCCGCGATGTGGATCTACTGGAGGGCATCTCCGTCGCCGAAGCCATGGAAACCGACGTCGATTCGGTGCCGCCGACTATGCCCCTGCCCCAACTTCTGCAGGAATTCGAGCGTACCCACCATCACGGCTTCACCGTCGTGGACGAGGGGGGCAACCTGTGCGGCATTGTCAGCCTTGATGACCTGGAACAGGCTATGCTCTCGCCTGACTTCGAGCAAAAGACCGTGGCCGACATCGCAACAGCGGATGGGATCGCAGTAGGCTATCCCGACGAAACGGTCAGCGAAGCCCTATGGCGGATGGGGGTGCGTCGCATTGGTCGTCTCCCCATCGTAGACCGCGCCAACCCGCATCATCTGGTAGGCATCCTGCGCCGCCAGAACATCATCGAAGCCTATGAGCGCGCTATCGCCAACCGCAAGGACATCAGCGCCCGCCTGCGCGAACTGCGCGAAGCACATGAAGGTAATGTACGCGTGGTCGAAGTAGACATCGGCGACCGACATCGCTTCATTGGCAAACAGGTCAAAGACATCGCCAGAGAACTGCCGGACGACTGCATCCTGGTGTCCATCCGGCGCGACAAGCGCGTGATCATCCCGCATGGTACCACCGAGATTCGCAAAGGCGATCATCTGGTGACGCTGGCCAGCGCCGACTGCGCCGAGCGCGTGCGCGCTGTCCTCAAATGAGCGGGATACGATAAAGTGGGGGCGGTTTTCAGTGCCCCCGCTTTGTCCGTTCCCCTTTGGAGAGTGCTAGCCGGAAGGCACCGGCTCCAGGCGCAAGATTGCCCCGCCGTAATCCACCAGGTACAGTTCGCCCGCTTCGTCCTGGCCGAACGAGCTGATCTGCCGCCCGGACTCCAGCACGATGGACGTCTGCCAGGAGCCGCTGGCGTCGGGTCGCGCTGCCCAGACAGTGCCCGTACACCAGTCGCCATAGAGGTAGTAGCCCTGCAAGGCCGGGATACGCTCGCCCCGGTAGACGTACCCGCCCGTCACCGAGCACCAGCCATTGCGATGCTCGTATTCGAGCACCGGCATCACCACCTCCGAAGCGGGCGGCTGCCCGGAGTAGACGTGCGTCCCCTCATAGGCATTCCAGCCGTAATTTTCGCCGCCAGAACTGCCGGCTGGCTGAAAGTTGATTTCCTCCCAGAGGTTTTGTCCCACATCGGCCAGGTAGAGATCGCCCGTGGCACGGTCGAAGCTGAAGCGCCACACATTGCGTAATCCCCACGCCCAGATTTCCGGGCGGGCGTCGGCGCGCCCCACGAAGGGGTTGTCCGGCGGGATGGCGTAACCCTCATCCACGTTGACATCAACGCGCAGAATCTTGCCCAACAACGCGCCCAGGTTCTGCCCGTTACCCTGCGGATCGCCACCGGACCCCCCGTCGCCCAGCGAGATGTAAAGATAACCATCCGGCCCAAACTCCATATGCCCGCCGTTGTGATTACTGTAGGGCTGCGGGACATAGAGCAATGGCGCCGCGCTCTCCGGATCGGCGCGATCGGGGTTATCTGGCGAGACCGTATAACGCGCGACAACCGTGTTGCCGCTGCGGTCGGTATAGTTGATGTAGAACAGGCCGTTCTCGGCATAGTTGGGGTGGAAAGCCAGCCCCAGCAGGCCGCGCTCCGTGTAGCCGTCCCCGCGCGCCGCCTGGCTGATCAGCGACGACACATCCAAAAATGGCTCAGCCAGCACCACCCCATCCTTGATCACGCGGACGAAGCCCCCCTGTTCTACCACGAACAGGCGGCCAGAGCCGTCGCCCGCGTGAGTGACCAGCAAGGGCCGCCGAAAGCCATCGGCGACCGTCATCAGGCGAAGGGAAACGGGCTGTTGGGCAGCGGCCTGGGACGATCGGCTCTCGCCCGGCTGCCACAAGGTCAGGGCGGCGACCATCAGCAGCGCCGCCAGCCAATAAGCGCTCTTCTTGCGTGTACCGTTCACGTCCTGTGACCTCTCTGCTACACAATGTCTGGGATTCAGGCAGATCATAGCTGCCTGAACGGAGGGGTGACAACCGCGGCGCGGTTCGGCTGCTTGTGTCTCGCTTCACATGAAGTGATTTCCGTCACGCCAAAGATTGCCAAGCTCCACTGGGGAGCGCCGCCAGGCCCTGCTACGCTACTAGGTGAGACGGCGCACAGCCAATTCAGCCGTATGCGCGACCCCCCGCAGAGGATCGCGTATTGGCACTTACAGCGAAATCCTTGATCGCATCGGAGCCTTGGCGGAGTGGCACATGAGCCTGTACATACTTCCAAAGGAACGGCTGCCGGAGTTTGTCAAGGCGCTGCAGGGGAACTTTCGCGTCGTCGGACCGGTGAAGACAGAGCATGGCTTCGCCTTCGACGACATCGCAGACCCCCAGCAGTTGCAGCTTGACTACCCGACAACCATCCTGCCCCCTAAAAAGTACTTCTTGCCTCAGCGCGAGGTGCTGGTCTCCTATCATATCGAACAGGAGAACGGCGGCCCGCGGCGGATCGAGATGCGCCCGGTCTATCAGGGAGTGGAGCCGACGGTGATCTTCGGCGTGCACACCTGCGACATGAACGGCATTATGCTCTACGACAAAGTCTTCTCCGAAGGCTTTCGCGATGAGCACTATATGGAGCGACGCGAACAACTCT
>DAOTZZ010000328.1:0-7867 GCA_034433965.1 Anaerolineae bacterium | reverse complement strand
TATGCAACGCCTGGGCGCGCGGCGTGTCCTGGTGGCGCATGATGGCTTCCGCGCGGCCCGTTTCGCCAATCTGCCCACCCGTGCCGAGGCGCGGGGGGCGGTGGGCTGGCCAGCGGACGCCTTCATCGTCGGCTGGGCAGGCCGACTGACCATGCTGGGGCTGGATAAAGGCGTGGGCGTGCTGGTGGAGGCACTGCGCGAAGTCGAGGGAGCACACCTGGCGGTTGTCGGCGGGCCGGAGGAAATGGTTGCAGCGCTGCGCACTCGTTGGACGGCGGCAGGGCTGGACGGAGCGCGCTTCCTGGCGACGGGGCAGGTGCCGCCGGATGCTGTCCCGCGGTACCTGAACGCGTTCGATGTGTGCGCCATGCCCCATCCCTGGACGGAGCAGTTCGCCTACTACACGTCGCCGATCAAGCTGTTCGAGTATATGGCGGCGGGACGCGCCATCGTTGCGTCCGATTTGCCCGCCTTCGCGGAAGTATTGCGCGATGACGAGACGGCGCTGCTCGTCCCACCGGGTGACACTGCTGCCTGGGCCGCGGCCATCCGTCGCCTGCGCAACGATCCGGCGCTGCGCGAGCGGCTGGGCAGGGCGGCGCAGCAGGAAGCGCAACGCTATACTTGGGGGACACGGGTAGCGGCGATCAAGACATTTGTGGAGGAGACCCGCTGAGCGTCGCACAGGTGCCCGGTTGAAGATCGCTGATCACCACCCCTCATTGCCGACTGCTACCTTCAAGGAGCTTCTCCTATGCGCATGTTGCTCTTTCGCTTCAAAGAACGGTTCAAGCATCTGCTGCCTGTCTGGGTGAAGATAAAGATTCTGGAGTTGTTGGGGCTACACATCACGCGCAACCGCCGCGAGACCAACGCCTGGCTGCGGCAGCACGCCGCCGACGTGACGGGCGATGTGATCGCCCTCGGCGCGGGCAGCGATTCCGACAAAGAGGGAAGACATTACCGCGACTACTTCACCTCCGCCGCGTCTTACACCACTGCCGACCTCTCCACGGCACGGGGGGCGCAGTTGCAGGTTGACATCCGGCACATGCCGGAAATCGCCGATGGGTCGTATGATGCGGTCTTATGTGGGAGCGTGTTGGAGCACGTAGACGACTACCTGAGCGCCCTGGCCGAAATCACGCGCATCCTCAAGCCGGGTGGAATTCTGCTGCTGGGGTTGCCTTTCCGCCAGGCCCTGCACCTGGAACCGCACGATTACTGGCGCTTCACCGAGCACGGCATTCGCTATCTCCTCAAAGATCAGTACGAGATTCTGAGGCTCGACCCGATAGACTACAGTGTGCCTCACTTCCCAGCCAGCTATTGGGTGAAGGCGCGCAAGCGGTGAGCGACCCGATGCGTGTAGCGTTTCTGACCCCTGCCGTCAGCCGGCACTATGGCTGGGCGCGTTACGCTCTGGAGCTGGCCCACGCGCTCGCTGCCCAGTGCGTGGAAGTGATCGCCCTGACGCAGCCCGGCGCAGCGTACGACGAAGCGGACGGCCTGGCCGATCTGCGTCCCGTGTTACCGCGCCTGGTGCCCCGCCCGCGCCTGTTCGTGGTACGCTCGCTGCTAGCAGTGCCCCGCGTCCGCCGCGCGATCACCGACTGCGACCTGCTGCACGTGATCGCCGAGCCGTATAGCATCCTGGGGGCAGCGGTGGCGGGGCGGCGTCCCCTGGTAGTGACAGCGCACGGCACCTACGTGCCGCAGACAGTCCGGCGGCGGGCAGTGGGGGCGCTCTATCGGTGGGCCTATCGCCGGGCACATCTGATCGCGGTCAGCGAGTTCACGGCGGAGCAGGTGCGCGCGGCGCTCCCCGGCAGCGCCCCCGCAGTGATCCGCAATGGCGTCCATGTGGCGCGTTTTCGGCAGCCCGCCCCTGCCCCTGTCAAACATGGCCCGACCATCCTGGCGACCGGCGGCGTCAAGGCGCGCAAGGGGACGCATCTGCTGGTCGAGGCGCTGGCCCGCGTGCGCGCGCGCGTGCCGGACGCGCAACTGGTAGTGACCGGTATCCAACTGGAGCCAGACTACCTGGCCAGCGTGCAGGAGCAGGTGCGCGCGCTGGGCCTGACGGATTGCGTGCATCTGCTGGGCGAGGTACCCGAAGACGAACTGCGCGGCTGGTATCAACATGCCGACGTGTTCGCCGTGCCTTCGCTGACTGTGGGCGAGAAGTTCGAGGGCTTCGGGTTGGTGTTCCTGGAGGCGAGCGCGTGCGGCCTGCCGGTGATCGGCACGACCGGCAGCGGCGTCGCCGAGGCGGTGCGCGACGGCGAAACAGGGTTGCTCGTCCCGCAGAATGACGTGCCTGCGCTGGCCGAGGCCATCGTTCGCGTGCTGACCGACGACGAACTGCGGGCGCGGCTGGGGGCGGCTGGCCGTGCCTACGCCCAGACGCAAGACTGGTCGGCGGTGGCCGAACGGGTGATCGCCATCTACAAGGCAGCCTCTGGCTAACAGAGCGGCGCGGGTGTAGTATCTTAAGGCGCAAACGCACGTCCGGTCACTGATCACCGATGACTGACATCTGATCACCGGCAATCACCCATGATCAAGACGCCCAGGCACATTGTCATCCTCAGCGATCTGCTCCCGCCCGAAGAACCGGGCGGCGCGGGCAGAGTCGCCTGGCAACTGGGGCAGGGGTATGTCGCCGCCGGGCAGCGCGTCACGTTCATCACGACCTCACCAGGGCCGTCGCGCACCGAAAAACGGGACGGCTTCGCCGTCCATGTGCTGCATTCGCGCTATGCTGAGCGCTGGCGGGCGTGGTTTGGCCTGTTCAACCCGCAGACCGTCTGGCCGCTCAACCGCCTGCTGCGGCAGTTACGGCCCGACGTGGTGCACGCGCACAACATTCACGGTCATCTGAGCTATCATAGCCTGGTCATTGCCCGTTACGCCGGCGCAGCGACCGTCTTCACGGCGCACGATGCGATGACCTTCGCCTACGGCAAGCTCACCTATTTCATAGACCCATCCCGCCCGGAGCAATGCGACGGCTTCAACTACCGCCTGCCCTTCGGCTACAACCTGCGACAGATGCGCTTTCGCTGGAACCCCGCCCGCAATCTGTCCATCCGGCACACCCTACGCTACTACACCGACGCACGCGTTGCGGTGAGCGGCGAACTGAAGAAGGCGCTGGAAGCCAACCGCCTGCCGCCGTTCGAAGTGGTCTACAACGGCATTGATCTCGCCCGTTTCGACGTGCCGGAAGCCGCGGTCGCCGTGCTACGCCAGCGGTACAGGCTCGAAGGGCGACCCGTGATCCTCTTCGGAGGGCGGCTCAGCCGCGCCAAAGGCGATCAGCAATTGCTGGCGGCGCTGCGGCAGGTGCGCCAGGCCGTGCCGAAGGTGGCCTTGCTGGTACTGGCCCGCTCCGATGCGTATTTGCAGCGCCTGTTGGCGGAACATCCCGATCTGGCAGATGTCATCGTGCCAGGTGGCTGGCTGGAAGGCGCAGAACTGGCCGCCGCCTATCGGCTGGCACAGGCGGTCGCGCTCCCTTCCATATGCTTCGAAACGTTTGGTCTGGCGGCGCTGGAAGGCATGGCTGCCGGCGCCGTGCCCGTTGTGACGTGTTTCGGCGGCCCGCGCGAAGTGGTCGTGAATGGCGAGACGGGCTTTGTGGTCAATCCATATAACATTGACGCCCTGGCCGACCGCCTGATCCGCCTGCTCACCGACGAGACGCTGCGGCAGCGCATGGCCGTTGCCGGGCGTGCGCGCGTCGAGCAGCACTTCACGCTGCAAAAGCAGACAGAAGCCATGCTCGCCGTGTTCGAGCGGGCGCTGGCCCGTCGCTCCAGGGCTTCTCCCACCGCCTACTGAAATTCCGCGCGCTTGTACATCGGGACTCGGCAGTTGAAAGAGAGACATCGGTGACTTCCCGTAAGAATCTACAGGTCATGACGGTGTTGTTCCTGGCGGTAGCGGCCAGCCGCATCCTCCGCCTGAACGGCCTGGAGATGGACATAGACGAGGTGTGGTCCATCTGGCAGACGCTGGGCACGCCGCGTCAGGTGCTGGCCTGGGTACCCTACGACTGGCCACCGCTGTACTATCTGACTCTGGCGGGCTGGAAGGAATTGGTGGGCATTCACCCCGTCGCGGTGCGCTATTTCTCCGTACTGTTAGGGCTGTGCGGCACGGCATTTACTTACCGGCTGGGGCAGCATATGCGCTCCCCGCAGACGGGGCTGCTCATGGCAGCGGTCTATGCGGCGCTCGGTTACGCGATCTTTCTCAGCCTGGCCGTGCGCGGGTATATCGCCGTGTATGCGCTCTTCCCGCTGACCATGTGGCTCGCCCTGCGCTACTTCGACCGCCCGCGCCCTGCCCGCGGCATTGCGCTGAGCGTTGCTCTGGCCGCGCTGATTTACCTTTCCTTCTCCAGCGCGATCGCTGTGCTGGTGCTGGGCGCGTATCTGCTCGTCACCTACCAGAAGCGCGCCCTGCGGCATGGCTGGTTGCCGGGGAGTGTGGCGCTGGCGCTGGTGATGCCGCTGCTCATCGCCAAGGCGAACCTGGCGGTCGCGCGCACCGAAGCCACGCTCACCATCAACGAACGCCCCTTCCTCAGCGAGATCAAGGAGCTGCTGCTGGATGATTATGGCGGCAACGCCCGCGCTTTCTGGCTGGCGTGCTTTGTCCTGGCAACGGCCCTGGCCGTGGCGCAGCGGCGGCGCTGGCCACGAGAGATCGCGCTCTTTCTGTTCCTGTGGCCAGTGGGAGGCGCGGTGCTCATGTACCTGACCAACCCGCTGCTGGGCCTGTTCCGCTTCAACTACGCCTGGTGGATCATGGTTGGGCTGGCGCTGTGGATGGGCTGGGGGTTGGCGTGTCTGTCGGCCAGGACGCAGGCAGTGGCGCTTGTAGTCCTCAGCGGGGTGATGTTCCTGCCCCTGCCCACCGAACGCTATCACGGCAATGTACCCGCCCCGCCCCTGATCGCCAATTTCACCTGGTTGCGCGCGCACCTGGTGGCCGGTGACGTTCTGGTCCTTGACCCGAACCTGGACCTTCCCCTCGAAGCCTGGGACTACTTCGAGCGCGTCTACTTTCCCCAGGGCCTGCCCTATGCCCAGGACTCGACCGGCTACCGGCGCGTCTGGTATGTGAGCCGGGCAGGGCGCGAAGACCCCGCTCTGCGGGCGTCCATCGAGGCGGGACGCCTGCCGGGCATCTTCGTCGGCCCCCCCGAACTGCTCATCCGCCTGTACGAAGGCCCGCCCGATCCGACGGGGCGGCGTTTTGAGAACGGTCTGCGTTTTCATGGGGCGGACGTGCTGCGCGATGGCCGAATTGACGCCGGTCCGCTGGTGCGTCACGAAGGCGAGGCCATTCACCTGCGGCTGTGGTGGTCGGTGGACGAGCCGCCGCCCCTCGACTACAGCGTGGGCACGCACGTGCTGGACAGGCACGGCAACCTGATCGCGCAGTTTGACGGCCCTCCGCAAGTCGGGGACAATCCAAAGGAGACCAGTCGCTGGCAGCCGGGGCAGTACTACGTCGAAGAGCGGACGGTGCGGCTGCCATATGGCCTGGTGACGGGCACCTACCGACTTGCGCTCACCGTGTACACGTGGTGGGATCAGGCCCGCGTGTCCGGCGAAGGTACGGACGAAGAGGGGCTGCTGTCGTTGGACAAGGTGTATGTCAAAGCGTGGTAGCTTGGGGCTATCCCTGGAGCATTCACCATGAAACTGCTGGTCATCGTCTCTTCCCTTGACCTGACTCAACCGTTCAGCGCCACCCCCGCCTGGTGGCAATTGCTCAAAGCGCTCTACGAAGTCGGGGTGGATGTGATCGCAACGCCTTACCAGGGGCCGGCGATCGAGTCTCCCTGGTGGCGCGCCGCGCCCAACCCGGCCAAGCGCGAGGGCGACCTGTTCAGGCTGGCCCGCGACACTGTGCGCCGCCTGACGGGCGACCGGCAGACGCAGGTCGAAGGGGGGCAGGTGCAGGCCGAGAGCCTCTCCGACCGGCTGGTGCGGCGCATGGCGCAGACGGTGATCGCCCCGCGCTGGCGTCATCATGTGGATCGCATCCTGCGCCAGCAGACCGACGTAGACGCCGTGCTGATGATCACCGTCCCGGCCAATCACCTGACCGGCGTCGCTCGCCACATCACCCAGAAGCACCAGAAACCGGTGTTCTTCTACGATGGCGATGTCCCTGCCAGCCTGCCCACTTTCATGGGTTTTGCCACCGGTTTCCGCTTCTATCATGGTGCGGACCTGTCGGAGTACACGGCCTTCATCTCCAACAGCGAGGGCGGTCGGCAGGGGCTGCTCGACCTGGGCGCGCGCGCCGTGCATACGCTCTTCTACGGCGCGGACGAAGACCTGTTCAGCCCGATAGACGTGCCGCAGGACATTGACGCCTTCTTCTATGGGCACGGGCGCGAATATCGGGGTGAATGGATTGACGCCATGGTGCGCGAGCCAAGCCTGAAGATGCCTGGCGTGCGCTTCGCTGTGCGCGGGCTGCGCCTGGGCGATTTAGGCCGCGCCGAAAAATTGCCCTACCTGTCGTTCAGCAAGCTGCGCGAGTACGCCTGCCGCAGCAAGCTCAACCTGGTCATCACGCGCAAAGCCCATGCGTCGGTCTTCGCTTCCTCCTCATCGCGCCCGTTCGAGCTGGCCGCGCTGGGCGCGTGCATGGTCTGCAACCCCTACGAGGGCATCGAGACGTGGTTCGAGCCGGAGAAAGAACTGGTCGTCGTACACAGCGCCGAGGAGGCGGTTGAACGTTACGGTTGGCTCTTGCGTCATGACGATGCACGCCGTAAGATAGGCCAAGCTGCGCGCGAGCGCTTCCTGAAGGAGCATACCTTCCGCCACCGCGCGCACCAACTGGTTAACATCATCGCCGGTTACCTGTGACATCTGAATAGCGAGCGCACTACCCAATCCATGAGCGCGCGCTTCTGCGCTCATTTGCAAGGAGGCAAGATTGTACATCCTGGGCATCAACGCCTTTCACGGCGGCGCATCCGCCTGCCTGATCGAAGATGGGCGGCTGGTTGCCGCCGCCGAAGAAGAACGCTTCACCCGCATCAAGTACTGGGCTGGGTTTCCGGTTCAGGCGATCCAGTACGTGCTCGCCGAAGCGGGCATCACCCCGCAAGACCTGGACCACATTGGCATCTCGATTGACCCCAAAGCCAATCTCATGCAGAAGGCATTGTATACCTTCCGGAATCACCCCACCCTGGGTTTCGTGCGCGATCGCCTGAGCCACAGCCTGAAGACAGGCTCGCTGAAAGCGCAGTTCTGTGAACATCTGCGGGTAGACCCCAAGGGCCTGAAAGCCCAATTCCACAACGTCGAGCATCACCGCGCCCATATGGCGAGCGCGTTCTTCGTCTCGCCATTCGATAGCGCGGCGATTCTGTCGGTGGATGGCGCGGGCGACTTCGTTACGACGATGTGGGGGGTGGGGAAAGGCAACAAGCTCCAGGTGCTCGGCGAGATTCTATTCCCACACTCGCTGGGCATTTTCTACACGGCCATGACCCAGTGGCTGGGCTTCCCCAAATATGGCGACGAGGGCAAGACGATGGGGCTGGCCCCCTATGGCGAGCCGCGTTATATGGACGAAATGCGTCACCTGGTGCGCGTTCAGGCGGACGGTACGTTCGAACTCGACCTCGATTACTTCGTGCATCACGCCGAGGGCGCAACCATGACCTGGCAGGGCGGCGAGCCGACGCTCGGCACGCTCTTTTCCCCTAAAATGGTCGAGCTATTGGGAGAACCCCGTATCCCGCGCGGCGAGATCACGCGCCATCACATGGATGTGGCCGCCTCGGCGCAGGCCATTCTGGAGGAGGCCGAGTTCGCCATCG
>DAOTZZ010000327.1:0-11760 GCA_034433965.1 Anaerolineae bacterium | reverse complement strand
GGTCACCGCGCCCGGACGCCCGGCCTGAGCGATGATCGCGGCTTCGCGCTCGTGATGCTTGGCGTTGAGCACCTGGTGCTCGATGCCCGCTTTGTCCAGCAGTTTGCTCAGACGCTCGCTGGTCTCGATGGCCGCCGTGCCCACCAGGACAGGTTGCCCGCGCCGCTGACGTTCCTTGATGTCCTCCACCACCGCTTTCCACTTGGCGCGTTCGGTCATGAAGACCAGGTCTTGCTTGTCCTGGCGGATGATGGGCAGGTTGGTGGGGATGACCGTCACTTCCAGATTGTAGATTTCCTCGAACTCGGCGGCCTCGGTGACTGCCGTGCCCGTCATGCCCGCCAGTTTCTCGTACATGCGGAAGTAGTTCTGGAAGGTGATGGTGGCCAGCGTCAGGTTTTCGCGGCGGACTTCCACGCCTTCTTTGGCCTCGATGGCCTGATGCAACCCTTCGGAGAAGCGCCGTCCGTGCATCAGGCGACCGGTGAACTCGTCCACGATGATCACCTGGCCGTTCATCACCACATAGTCTTTGTCGCGGTGATAGACCACATGCGCGCGCAGAGCGTTATCCAGGTAGGGCAACATGTCGGCGTTTTCGGGGCTGTAGAGATTGTCGCCCTTCAGCACACCTTCCTGGGCCAGCTTGCGCTCAATCTTCTCGACGCCGCGCTCCGTCAGATAGACGCTGCGGTGACGCAGCTCCTCGACGTAGTCCCCGTCCGGGTTCTCCAGTTCGACGCTTTCCTCGCTGCTGGGCTTCAGGTCTTTGACCAGCCGCGCGAACAGCACGTACAGGTCGGAGGGCTGATCGGCCTGCCCGCTGATGATCAATGGCGTGCGCGCCTCGTCAATGAGGATGTTGTCCACCTCGTCCACGATGGCATAGTAGTGGCCACGCTGCACGACTTCGTCCAGCGAGCGCACCATGTTGTCGCGCAGATAGTCGAAGCCGAACTCGTTGTTGGTGCCGTAGGTGATGTCCGCCTGATAGGCTTCCTTGCGCTCGATCGGCTCCAGGAACTGGAAGCGAGCGTCGTCGCTGATCCACTGCGGATTGAAGCGGAACGAGTGCATGGTCTCGTTGCCGCCGCGACTCTGGATGACCGCCGACTCCAGGCCCAGGAAGTGATAGATCGGCCCCATTTGCTGCAGGCCGAACTTGGACAGGTAGTCGTTGGGCGTCACCAGGTGCACGCCACGCCCCAGCAGGGCGTTGAGATAGAGCGGCAGCGTCGCGACGAGCGTCTTACCTTCGCCCGTCTTCATCTCGGCGATCTTGCCCTGGTGTAGCACGATGCCGCCGATGAGCTGCACATCGAAGTGCCGCTGCCCAATGGTGCGCACCGCGGCCTCGCGCACCACGGCGAAGGCTTCTGGCAGCAGGTCGTCGAGCGTCTCGCCCGCCGCCAGGCGCGCCTTGAATTCGTCAGTCTTATCGCGCAGTTGCGTGTCGGAGAGTTTTTTCATCTCCGGCTCCAGCGCGTTGATCTGCTCGACCACCTCGCGGTGACGTTTCAGTTCGCGTTCATTAGGGTCGCCGAAGATGGTACGTGCCAGTGACTTGAGCATGGTAACTCATCCTGGCGCAGGGAAGCGCGCCGCGCGCCCCGCGCCGGTCTAGCGTATTCGCAGGTAGATGGTGTGCTGACGTGCGGATTATAACACAACGCGGGTGCGAGCGGTTAGCCATTCAGCCGGAGCGCATTCGCGCTTTGGGGCAGTGATCTTGAACCGCTGAGCGTACGGAGGGAGACAAATCGAAGAGACTCTTGCTCCCTATGGTGCCCTCACAGCCTCCCTGCTCGCTATTCCGGCAGTTCCTCGATGATCACGTTTTCTTCGCCCAGCCTGCTGATCACCCGTTGCAACGCTTCCTCGTTGATCTGGATTGGGTGATGGGGAAAGTCCAGGCAGGCGCGCCGCCCGCCCCCCTGCACGATGAAACGGAAGCGATCCTGGCCCGGATACTCAGTCAGGACGCCGTGCAACCAGCGCAACTTACGCTGATCGGCAGTGGAATCGCCGGAGCGGGTGATGATCAGCGTGAGCAGACGGCGCGGTTGCGGCGCGGCGGTCGCCTGTTGCGCGGCGTGCTCCCGCCGGGCGGGCACAGGCGGCAGGGCATCCGCTTCGACCGCAGCGGATGGCTCCTTCCGGCGGACAGGCGGCGGAGGAACGGGGCGAGATACTTCGGCCCAGTCGCCTGCCTGCTCTATTTCTGCCTCCAGCCAGTCGGGCATCTCGCGGTCGGTGAGGAGATGATCCGGCACCGCCGGAGGCGTCACCGTCTCAGAAGGTGTCGGGGCGCTCTGCTGACGCTCCTCGCGCGCCAGGGAAGCAGCGCTGTCGGCGGCTACCTCACCCGTTTCCTCGTCGTAGATGCCACCATTCTCGCCGTTTTCACCTGCCGCTTCCGCATCGCGCCCCCAGAGCGAGTGGTGCGACAACGTCAGCGGCGGCTGATCAACGGGCTGTACCACCTCGAAGTTCTGCGTCACCGAGTCCACGATCACCTGCACGTCCCCGCGCGAAGTGTCGGCCTTGCCGCGCACTATCAGCACCGCTTCTTCGTCCACCAGGTCCTGGTAGTCGGCCCAGGTGCGTGGGAACATCACCGCGCTGATCGTGCCAGTGATGTCCTCGATGGTCATGACGGCCATTGGCTCGCCGCGCTTGGTGAAGAAAGTGCGCAGGTTGGTCACCAGGCCAGCGATGATCACCGGCTGCCCATGCGCGGCCTCGCCCGCCTCGATCAACTCGGCGCTGGTGTGTGAGATGATATGCTGCAGTTGCCCCATGACCGGCTTGAGCGGGTGATCGGTCACGTAGAGGCCCACCAGTTCGCGTTCCCAGTTGAGCATCTCGCGCCTGGGGATGTTCTCTACCTCGTGCAGATGCGCCAGGATACTCTCATGCGCGCCGAACGAGACACCCGTCTCCTCGCCGAAGAGGCTCATCTGTCCCGTATCTTTGGCCTTGTGATAGTCCGCGGAGAAGCTGACGATGCGGTCGAGCGCCGCCAGCAACACCGCGCGGTCTCCAAACTCGTCCAGCGCTCCTACCTTGATCAGCGACTCCAGGGCGCGCTTGTTGACGATGCGCGCATCCACGCGACGGCAATAGTCGTCCAGGTCGCGGAAGGGGCCACCCGCGCGGCGCTGTTCCAGGATGTGCTCTGCCGGGCCGACCCCCAGGTTCTTGATCGCGCCCAGGCCAAAGCGAATCGCCCGCGAGCCGTCCGGCTGTGGCTCGATGCTGAAGTCCAGCTCGCTGCTGTTGACGGTCGGCGGCAACACGGCGATGCCCATGCGATGGCAATCGGCGGCGAAAAGGCTGATCTTGGCCGAATCGTCGCGGTGCACGCTCATCAGCGCGGCCATGTACTCGTGCGGATAGTGACACTTGAGGAACGCCGTCTGGCAGGTGAGCACGGCGTAGTCAGCGGCATGTGAGTTGTGAACCAGGATGTTGTTGGCGATGAAGTTGTGCGTATCAGGAACGGTGATGTCGTATGTTTCTTCTTCGCCCACATACTCAATGGCGACGACTTTATCCCAATAGATGTCGCCGGCAGCAGGCATATCTATGTCGGCCAGTTGTAGGGGCATATTGCAATACGCCCCTGCGGATAAATCACTCGACGTACGGGTATAGACATCATCCCCAGCCTCGCCACGCTCGGCTAGCTCCCTCTCCCTAAATGTAAAGCGCGTCAGCGCCGAGTGGGGATGAGATAGAGCTGGCCACACCACATTATTGAAGGAAGAGTAATCCGCCCATAGCTGGTTATCGAGACAGGCAATCACATAGCCATCTCGACCATGTTGCACGCGGCACAGAACATCCAGCCGCAGCCATAGATGCTGGATTTGCTGCGCCAGGCGGCGTGAAGCTGTCACCAGTTGGCCGTCGGTTGAGCAATGCTCCCATAGTAGCATGAGCATACGCTCAACACATGAGTTTGTCAGGCCGAAAACCTCGTCGGGCAAGGCGGTTGTCGGGCAGTCAAGAGCCAGCGAATCAGCCAGGGCCATCATCGTTTGTTCCGGCCACTCGTTTCGCCCTTCCACTGGGATCCGGCGCGGCACCGCGATCGCGTCACCGATCTTTAGTTCGCTCAGCAGACGCCAGCCCTCGAACGTGTAAAAGGGATGATTGGCGGTGGCCGTGATATGCCGCCCCAGTTGCGTGGTTAAACGATAGACCGGCCTGACCCCATTAGCCATAATCCGTGTAACGGGGCCAGACTGGATAGTGAGCCGATCCAGGTCACAGGTCAGCGTGTGTTCGATGGTCGCCATCCCTGTCGCCAGATCGCCCACGCGCACCAGTCGTCCGGTGGCCGCGTCCACGATTTCCGTATCCGCCACAACACACTTGTTGAAGCCATACCGTGCGAAGAACTCGATATCGTCGAAGATGGCGTTGGCCGTATCCGGATCAACACCATGCTGCGGGCCGCGTTCGATGAAAATGGTGCGGTGCTTGAGCAGGTCTTCCTTCTTCTTCTTGGAGACGGCACGGCGCATCAGGTCGGCTTCGCCCAGCGAGTAGCCGAACAACTCCGCGCCGATCTGCATGATCTGTTCCTGGTAGACGATGATGCCGTAGGTCTCTTCCAGGATCGGCTTGAGCTTCTCGTGCTTGTACTCGACCGGTTCCTCGCCGTGCAGGCGACGGTTGTAGCTGGGGATGTACTCCATGGGGCCGGGGCGGTAGAGCGCAATGCCCGCCACGATGTGCTCGAAGCGCGTGGGCCGCATGTCGGTCAACATGCGCCGCATCCCTTGCGATTCCAGTTGGAAGACTCCCACCGTCTCCCCCCGCCCCAGCATCGCGAACATCTCCTCGACCATGCGCGTCTTTTCCGGATCGTTTGGGTCGGGTCGGTAGGGGATGTTGGAGAGATCGTAGTGCACGCCGTGATAGTGCTCGATCAACTCGCACGCCTTGCGCATGATGGTCAGCGTGGACAGGCCCAGGAAGTCCACTTTGAGCAGCCCGATGGACTCGCAGGTCTCCATGGGAAACTGCGTCACCATCTTGACGGGCGCGTCTTCTGCCGAGCCTTTGGTAGGGCGATGCAGCGGGATGTATTCCACCAGCGGCTTGTCGGCCACGATCACGCCGGCAGCGTGCGTGCTGGCGTGCCGGGTGATACCCTCCAGTTGACGGGCCACATCTATCAGGTGACGAGCAGTCGGGTCGTTTTCGTAGGCCGCTTTCAGGTCGGGCAGTGCTTTTTCCGGATCGTCGCTCAGCGCGTCCTCGAACTTGATCGGCTTGCCTGCGCTAGGGATCAGGCGGGCGATGCGATCCACTTCGGTCGGCGGCATGTCCAGGGCACGGCCCACGTCGCGGATGGCGGCCTTGCTACCCAGCGTCCCGAAGGTGATGATGGCGGCGACCTTGTCCTCGCCGTATTTCTGGGCGCAGTACTGGATCATCTCGGCGCGGCGGTCTTCGGGGAAGTCCAGGTCAATGTCGGGCATAGACACACGCCCAGGGTTGAGGAAACGCTCGAAGAGCAGGCCGTTGGTCAGCGGGTCAATGTTGGTGATGCCCAGGCAATAGGCAGCCAGGCTGCCCGCGCCCGACCCGCGCACGTTCCACCAGATATCGGCATGGCGGGCGAACTCGCACAAATCCCACACGATCAGGAAGTACGTGTCAAAGCCCATCTCGTGAATGATGTGCAGTTCATAGTCCAGCCGCCCACGCAGGGCCGGTTCGTCGGCGCGCGCCCCATAGCGCCAGCGCATACCCCGCTCGCACAGGTGACGCAGGTACGTGGCCGGCGTGAAGCCCTCCGGCACGGGGAAGACGGGCAGATGGTAGCCGTCCGAATCCAGGTTGACTTCGCACATCTCGGCGATCAGCAGGGTGTTGGTGAGCGCTTCCGGCACGTGATGGAATAGCTCCCACATCTCCGGAATCGAGCGCAGGTGAAAGGTCTGGCTTTCGAAGCGCAGGCGGTTGCGGTCGGCCTTGACGCTGCTGGTCTGAATGCACAGCAGGGTGTCGTGAATGTCGTAATCTTCGGCCAGCACATAGTGCACGTCGTTGGTGGCGACCAGCGGCACCTGGGCATAGCGCTGATGCGCCAGCAGCCAGCGATTCAGGGTATGCAGTTGCTCGATGTCGTGATGTTGCAATTCCAGGAAGAAGTTGTCGCGCCCGAAGACATCCTGATACCAGCCTATGCGCTCCAACGCTTCGGCCTCGCGCCCCTCAGCCACCAGGCGGGGAATCTCCGCTGCCAGGCAGCCGGACGTGGCGATCAACCCGTCGGCGTGCTGTGCCAGGAACTCGTGATCAATGCGCGGGTTGCGGTAGTAGCCTTCCAGTTGCGCGGCAGAGGCCAGCTTGAGCAGGTTCTTGTAACCCGTCTGATTCCGCGCCAGCAACAGCAGATGCGCCGATTTGGCATCGAGTTCGCTGTCGCGGTCGCGCATGGAGCGTCCCCAGGGGGTGATATACGCTTCCATGCCGATGATCGGCTTGATCCCGGCGGCGCGGCAGGCGCGGTAGAAGTCAATCACGCCGAACATCGCGCCATGATCGGTGATGGCCAGCGCGGGCATGCCCAGCTCTTTGGCACGCCCGACCAGTTTCTTGATCTGGCTCAGCCCGTCCAGCAGGCTGAATTCGGTGTGCACGTGGAGATGGACGAAGTTTTCGGCGTCGGTCATCGGGCAACTTCCTCGGTGCACGCGGCAATCGAACAAAGAAGCGAGGGCTTGCGGCCATTATAACACCGCCCTCACCGGTTGACCCTTAAAGTTCCAAGCGCGTACAATCAAGGTAGGTGCTCAGCACAGGTTGAACCACAGAGAACGCAGAGGACACAGAATGAGCAGAGACCTGTGCCCTCCTGGGTAGCCTCTGCGCCTTCTGTGACAACTGAAAAGAGAAAAGCAATGACCAAAGAACATTTAGGTTTCGTCGTCAAGCGCCTGCTGCTGATCGAGGCAGCCGTGATTGTGGGGATAGCCGTCCTGTGTCTGGTGGCAGGCTGGCACTCGGTCAATGAGATCGCCATGGCCTATCTGGTGGTGGGCGTGCTCATCTTCGCCATCGGGCCGTTCAGCATGATGGGCGGCTGGGGCACGACCCGCAACTTCACCTACCTGTACGGGCGCTCGATGGATGAACGCTCGCACCTGGAACGGCTGCACCAGGATCAGGACGAGATCGGGCGCAGCATTGGGCTGGTGATTCCCTCGGTCATCCTGGGCACGATCACCATGGTGCTGGCCGTGGCCTTCCAGACGATTTTCTCGTAGGTGCGACATGAGAGGCAGCAAATACGGCATGGCGAAGATTCCGGGATCATCCTGGCCGCCGATTCCAGACTCCAGGCCCATGTCTCACCGTCTCCGGAGACGATCATGAAACGACATACGAGCATATGGGTCACAGGGGCACTGATACTGTTACTGGCGCTATTCGCCCTGGCGACGCCCACCCTGGCAGCCTCCTCAGCCCCAGACACACCGCCGCAGGTCGCCCAGGCAGGTGCAGACTGGCGCTGTGCCCTGGTCAATGGACAGGTGGGGCTGAACGTGCGGAACGGACCGGGCACAGGCTACGCGGTGATGCTCACCCTCCAGGCAGGGACGCGCCTGGAAGCCGATTTCGGTCACCAGCGCACCGCTGACGGCTATACCTGGTTGCCGGTGCGCTACGAAGGTCAAGAGGGCTGGGCGATCCTGGCCCGCCTGGACACATGCCCCACCGGGCCGGTGACGCTGCCCACGGCGCCCCCCCTGGCGATCAACCGCGATGGCGTGCTTGACCGCGCCGAGATCGCCCAACTGGCCCGCAGCGTGGTGCTTGTCGCCATCGTGGAGCGAGGTCGCTTCTACCCCAGCGGCACGGGCACCATCACCTCGCCCGAAGGGCTGGTGCTCACCAGTGCGCACGTCGTCGAAGGCGCTGAGCAGGTGGCCATCGGCGTGCTGGATGACCTCAACGATCCTCCTCTGTGGCGCTACCTGGGCGACGTCGTCAGTCTAGACAAGCAGATCGACGTCGCCCTGATCGCCCTGCACAGCGACCTGGACGGGCAACCGTTGACCACGTCGCCGAACCTGCCCTATGCACCGGTGACGCTGGCTGCCGACGAAGTCTACCGCGGCGATACGGTCTACATCTTCGGGTATCCAGACATCGGGGATGACTATCTGGTGGTCACCCAGGGCAACATCGTCTCGGTGGAGAACGGCACTATCAACGGGCAGCGGATGCCGGTGTGGTATCGCACCGACGCGGAGATCGCGCCGGGCAACAGCGGCGGGCTGGTTGTCAATGGCAACGGCGAATTCGTGGGCATCCCCACCTTCGTGCAATCCGAAGAGCAGACCGGCGGACGGCTAGGCGGAATTCGCCCGGCGCAGGTGGCGCTGATGGCCGTGCTGGACGACTATCAGCCAGTCGCTTCGAGCGCCGTCCCCGCCGTCAGCGTTGTGCTGGAACAGATACGGCTCGACCCCGCCGCCACGATCAACGCTCTGCGCGGGCTGGCGCTACACGTGACGTTCACCCTCTCCGGCTGGCAGGGCCGCCCGGCGTGGCTGGAAGCGCGCTTCTTCTACGACGAGGCAGCGCAATCGCCTGTGATCAACCCGGCTGCGCCCGTCGCTTACCGCGACGCCAGCGGACAGCTACGGGTCGCCCTGTCACTCAAGCCCTGTTGCCCGCAGACGCGCTTCTGGGACGTGACCCTGTCCATTCCCTACGAGGTCCTGCGGGCCGCCGCGCCAGGAGCAGGCCAACTGCGCGCCGAAGTGCGGGTGACGGCGCAGGATGGCTCGTGGCAACAGACGCTGGCGTGGGAGACGGTGCGCCTGCCATGAGCGCTCCGCCGCTGGTTCGCACGCCTGTGACAGACAAACCGCAGAAGCGAACTCGGAGAAAAGAAACAACGCCTCTGCGTGTTTGTCTGCGCTCTCCGCGGTGAAGTTTTGACCCTGTGTTGGTGTCGCCCGACTTTCGCCCTGCGAAGGTTGGATTATACTAACCGTCAGCCGCATCAGTGCCTGGGCGGTAACAGGCCGGGCGAAGCAATCCCCTCGCTGTTGGCTGTCGAGGCGACAGCCGACCGCTTGAGTCGAAGGAGAGTGGGCTGATGTCTGCGCGAACACGTCGAGCATTGCGGATCGCGATTCTGGTTGGCTGGGTTATCGTGGCCCTGCTGATAGTAGTACCCGCCCTGGCCCAGGGGGGCGAGAGCACCCCGCCAGCCGAAGGCGGGACGCCTCCCGGCACCCCCGAAGACCTCAGCGAGGCTGCCGCGCGGCTGGTGCCGTTGCTGGTCGGCGCAGCGCTGATCGAGCGCACCCTGGAGTTTCTGTTCGCCTGGTCGGAGCGGGCGGCCCTGGACGCCACCAGTTCGATGCGCGGCGTGGCGACGCGCATCAGCGGGCTGGTGCGCGTGGACTTTCACCAGGCTTACCAGCGCTTCGACGAACTGAGCGAAGCCCTGCTGCGCCGCCGTCAGGCGGCAGTGCCCCCCGAAGCAGGCGATCCCACCGCCGCCGACCCCGCCGAATGGCCGCTGCAACACCTGGAAGAGCAGCTTTCGGCCATCGAGACTCTCCTGACCGACACCGAGACCAGACTCAAGCAGATCATGGACTCGCCGCTCTACAAAGAGCGCAAGAAGATGGTGGCGGGTGTGCTGAGCATGATCCTGGGCGTGCTGCTGGCTTTCACCGCCAGCCTGCGCCTCTTCGAACCGCTCGACGTGCAGGTCTCCAGCTGGTTTGCGGGCACCTTCGAGGTCATAGACACCGTGCTCGCGGGCATTCTGATGGGCCTGGGCACCGACTGGGTGCACCAGGTGATCAGCCTGCTGACCAAAGGGCAGCGCGCCCTGGGCCGCGCCGGCGAAGGCGTCCGCCTGGACGTAGACAGCGTACAGAGCCTGGCCGCCGAAGCGATTCAACAGGAGTTCGACCGACGCTGGCAAGAACTGCGCGAGCAGATGGAAGCGCAGATCGCTGGCATCGCGGGGATTGACACCGCACCCGGTTGAAGAGAGACGCCGCAGGCGGCGCTCACGGGTGAAGAACTGGAGCGAGCCGAAGACGCCCTGTTGGCCCGCCTGGGGACGGCAGCAACGGCGGCTGCTGTGCCAGTACGCCGCGCCATCAAGGCCGTGTCGCCACCTGCGGGGGCCATCCCCCTGCGCGATGTGACCGTGACCGTGCGTCCCGGCGGTACGACCGTCTATGCCGCGCCGGACAGTCACGCCGAGCGGCTCGGCGAATTGACCGCCGGAACACAGCAGGCAGCCCACGCTGTGCAATTCGGCGAGTACTCGTGGCTGTTCATCCCCTGGGAGAAGGGCGGAGCCTGGATTCCCGGTGAGGACACGGATTTCGCGCGGTCAGTGGCCTACAATCAGGTAGTAGATGCCTGGTACGAGACTGAAGCGGTGCTGGTCTTCCGCCGTGCCCTGGCCGCCGACCTGTTGCGCGTGCGCGGGGCGGATGCCGCGCAACTGGCCCGCCTGAGCACGCTCAGCGGTGAGGCCCTGCGGCAACTCGAAGACACCCTGGCCCGCCAGACCATCCCGCCCGCCGCCCGACAGGTGCACGATCTGGCCGGGCAGGTGGGGCTGCCCGCGCCGTTCGAGTATCTGCCGGTGCACACCGCGCCTCCGGCGGGCATCGAGGCGCTGGAGTTCCAGGGCTTCGGCCCCAGCACCATTGCCTACGAGCAGTGGCCGCTGTTCTACCAGAACACGCGCGGCATGAACCCCGGCCTGGACTTCTTCGTGCCGGAAGGATCGCCGCTGATCGCAGTCGCCGACGGCGTGATCGTGGACTTCCGCTTCCTGGCCGACGACGCAGATCGTTCGCTGGCGCTGCGCCCCTACCTGCCGGAGACGTACCGCGCCGCGAACGGCTCGCGCCTGCTCTCGAATGTCATCGTCGCCTATGGGCATCTCACCGGCGATCCGACGACGGAACTGGTGCACGTCGGCGATGAGGTGCGCGCCGGGCAGATCATCGGCACATCGGGCTGGCCGATCTACCGACGCGACGATGGCACGGTCGCCATCCAGGGCAATAACGCCCATCTGCACCTGGAAGTACACCTGGTCACCGATGGCGAGCACAGTTTTGGCAGCAGTCAGCCATTCAACCCGCTGCTGTTCTGGACGCCGCGGCTGGTAGCCTTGCAGGCTCGCCTGGCCGTGCACAGTGCTGCCCCGCCCTACCCGACCGGCGGACAGCCCTGGGGACGGCTTGGCTTCTTCACCATCGGCTGTTTCCGCACGGGCACAGACATCATCTGGGAGTATGAACCAACTGCCGAAGCGCAGTGGCCGGAGGGCGTCTACGACCTGGAGGCAACGCTAGACTTGCTACGTTCCTTCAAGCCATATCTGGGAGATCGTTCGTGAGCGGGCGGCAGACACAGGGGCGTATGGCGATACGCCCCTGCAGGCCGTCACGAACTTCCGCGGAGTACTTCCCTCTCGCCACCAAGTCCCCTTGCCCCGCAGCGCCGTCGCGAGGCAAGGGGACTGTTTTTTCCGTCGCAGAAGTGCACTCCCCGGCCTGCCACGCAGAAGAGGGTCGGGGTGGGGATTAAAAAAGTCCTACTGCCCTCTTTCCCAGGTGCGCACCACGTCCATCAACAGGGCGCGTACCGCTTCGTCGGTCACTTCGCCCACCCCTTCGAAAAGCGCCCCGTCCACTTCGATAGTCACGCCGCCGCTGAGAGCGGGCCGCACGTGAATCT
>DAOTZZ010000326.1:0-8329 GCA_034433965.1 Anaerolineae bacterium | reverse complement strand
ATTGGAAACATCCTCATGCCCGTAAGGGCATTGAAACATTTTCCGATGTGATCTGGGATAGACTGCATATCCATATCCATTGGAAACATCCTCATGCCCGTAAGGGCATTGAAACCAAGTGTTTTGGTGGGCATAGTTGTGGCCGCTCCGGGCGTGTTGGGGGCGCTTCTTGTACCGACTGCTCCTCGCCCTGTGCGGGCGGTCGCGCTATACTGGCAGGCGCAACAGAGGGGTCGGCTGATGGCTGATCACCGACGGCTACCGACGCACGCAAGGAGCAGGGCGCATGATCACAGCGCTGGTCACCGGAGGAACGGGGTTCGTGGGGTCGCACGTGGCGCGGGCGCTGGTGGCGCGGGGCTATCGCGTGCGCATCCTGCGCCGGGCGACAAGTCGGCTGGACCTGGTCGCCGATCTCGATTGTGAGCACGCCATCGGCGATGTGCTGGACTACGACTCGTTGCTGGCGGCCATGCAGGGCGTGACATGGGTGTTCCATGTGGCGGCGGTGGCCGATTACTGGCGCAACGATCCGGAGCGCATCTACACGGTCAACGTGGACGGCACGCGCAACGTGTTGCGGGCGGCGCAGGCGAGCGGCGTGCGGCGGGTGATCTTCACCAGCAGCGCGGCGGCGCTGGGCTATCGGACGGACCTGCGTCCGGTGGACGAGACGGTGCGCTTCAACTGGGATCAACACCTGACGCCTTACGGGCATAGCAAGTTCCTGGCCGAAGCGGAAGTTCACCGCGCGATCCGGCGTGGGCTGGACTGCGTGATCCTCAACCCGACGGTGATCATCGGCCCCGGCGATCTGAATCAGATTTCCAGCAGCGTGGTGCTGGAGATGGCGCGGGGCAACGTGCCGCCGACCATCCCGCCGGGCGGGGTGACGGTGATTGACGTGCGCGATGTGGCGGCGGCGCATGTGGCCGCGGCAGAGCGGGGGCGCACCGGCGAGCGCTATCTGCTGGGCGCAGTTGACCTGACGCACAAAGCCTGGTTGCGCCTGACGGCGGAGGCGGTCGGGCGGCGGATGGGGGCGTTGCCGTTACCGGCGTGGCTGGTGCTGATCGGGGCCTGGGTCGCCGACCTGCTGCGGCAGGTGGGGATCGCGCTGCCGATCGAGGGCAATCAGCTTCGGCTGAGCACGCGCATGATGTTCTTCAACTGTCAGAAAGCATGGCGGGAACTCGGCCCGCCGCAGATTCCCCTGCAGCAGAGCCTGCGCGAGACCTACGAGTGGTACAAAGCGCACGGCGAGCTATAGCAGTCGCCGCGCAAAGAAGCAGGCGAGACATCTCCCAACGCATTTGTTTGTCGCGGCCCACCAGAAGTGCTTCATAGCACCAACATGACTGGCTGGAGTGCGCCACCAGCTCAGCCCCAAGTAGGTTGGGCACCGCGAGAGCGTGGAATGTCTCGCCTGGAGCTCATTTTCAGTGTAGCACGATTCTGATCCCCAATGCAATACCCCTGCCGACACGGGTGCATTTCAGAGACCGTATGAGAAGCCCGGCTCTGCGGCTTTACCTCACCTCTAAATTCCCTCTCCACACGCGGAGAGGGGACTTAGCCCGATGCTTACTCCTCCGTGTATGGAGGGGGCCGGGGGGTGAGGTTTTCAAACGGTCGCTCAGGCCGCGCCGCCAGCCCTCACCGGCCAGGTGGGCAGCAGCACGGACGTGTCGCCGCTGATCAGCAACCAGTAGGGCACCCAGCCCAGGCCAAAGGTGTTGACGAAGATGTCCTTCTTATAGGGCGTGATGCGGTATTCCTGCACCAGGGCGGCGATCTGCGTCCATTTCTCGTGCACGCGGCGCAATTCTTCTTCCATGGCCTGCTGTGCGGCGTCGAGTTCGGCTTCCAGTTCGTTGATGCGCTGCTCGGCCTCGTAGACGTCGCCGTGTGCGCGCTCGCGGAAGCGCCGTGCCCGGCTCATGCGGGAAAGGGTGTAAGTGGTGCGTCCGCGCAGCAGGCTGAGCACGGCCTCACCGGTCGTCCACATTTCCTCGTCGCGCAGCGTCTCCAGTTCCTGCTGTTCGGCGGCCAGGGCGCGGGCAGTGCGCTGCAACTGATCTTCGATCTTGTCGAATATCTTGTCGTAGCGGGCTACGACCGCGTCTACTTCGGCGTCGCGCCGCTGACGGGCCAGCGTGCCCGCCTGTACCAGGAAGTCGCGGCGGGTCATCCCCGGCGTGCCGTAAAGGTCGAGTTCGGGGTTGTGCAGCACGATCAGCGCGGCGGTGCGGTAGAGATAGTCTTCCAGATCGCGCTGTAATGCCGCCAGGCGACGCGGGTCGTTGAGCGCAGGGGGCAGCTCGCCATAGGCGGCCTGTCCGCTGGCTTCGGTAGCCAGGTCGCGCGGGTCGGTGTAGGGGACGCGGTGCTCGTCCCAGGCAATCGATCCGGCGCGGGGCACATCGCGCACCTGGTAGGCGTAGAAGCCGGTCTCGGCCAGGTTGGTCTTGCGGTCAGCGAAGCGCACCTCTGCCTGCGCCAATAGCACTGGCTCATAGGCAACGAACGCCTGCTCATAGCGCAGGCGGCGTCCCTGTTCGCGCTGCCACGCTTCTGCAGCCGCCTCCACAGTGAGCGAGGGCGGCAGGAAGAACTGCGGGATGGCGGACGGCAACAGGGGCGGCGTCAGGCTGAGCCCGGCGGGTAGCGGCAACGCCGGCTGCGACACGACAACCGGTTCGCGCGGCGGCGGCGTGACGCCCAGGCCGGTCGGCTGAGTCGGTTCCTCGACGACGCGCTCGGCTTCTGGCAAGGACGTCGGCGGAGGCGGGGTCGCGCGGCGCGGGGGCATTTCCGGCAGGCTGGGCGGCATTTCGGGCAAGGAAGTCGGCGGTGGGGGAGTAGGGGCAGCGGGTGCGGGTTGCTGCGCACGTTGTGCCGCCAGCAGATCGCGAATCTGCTGGCGGGTGAGCGGCCCGCGCAGGTAGCTCATGGCCCAGCGCGTGTGCAGCAGAAGCGGGCCGCCCTGGTTGTGCACATTGTGCATCAGGAAGACACGCCGCCCCAGACTGCTCAGCAGGCGATCCACGTCGCGCAGGTTCAGACCGTCCTCGGCGGTCGCCACGTTCTCCAGGCCCTGGAGCACTTTGTCCTTGTCGTTCTCGGTCTGCAATTTGCCGATGAACCAGGTGCCGGCGTTGGCCAGGCCCTTGTAATCCAGGTCGGCGGGATTCTGCGTGGCCAGGATCACGCCCAGCCCGAAGGCGCGCGCCTGTTTGAGCAGGCGTAGCAACGGCTCTTTGCTGGGCGGATTATAGGGATGCGATGGGAAGAAGCCGAACACCTCGTCGAAGTAGAGCAGGGCGCGCAGGCTGGTAGTGCCGCTGAGCGTGCGCATCCAGGCCAGCATATTCTCCAGCAGTAGCGTGACGATGAACATGCGCTCGGCGTCGTTGAGATGGGCGATGTAGAAGATGCTGACGCGCGGGTGCCCGTCGGGGGTGTAGAGCAGGCTCTGGATGTCGAGCGTTTCTCCCTGCAGCCAGCTCTGGAAGCTGGGCGCGGCGATGATGTGATTCAGTTCCATCGCCAGGGCGAAGCGATCTTTCTCCGGAAAGAAGGTGTCTACGTCGAAGACACCCAGTTTGGGGAAGGGCGGTCTTTGCACGCCCTGGATCACGTCGGCCAGGGTCAGGCTTTGGCCATGTCGCCAGGCGTGCTCGATCAGGTTGGCGATCAGCACGTGCTCGCGGTCGCGCACCGGCTGGACGTTGCGGCCAATCAGCGCCAGCAGCGCCGTGACCAGGCCGTTGATGCGTTCGCGGTAGAACTCGTCCTCGCCCGCGCCCCAGCCAGTGGACGGAGCCTGCATCGCGTCCAGAATGCTGATAGGCACGCCGGCATCCGACCCTGGCGTATAGATGGCAAAGTTGGCGCTGCGGGTGAAGCGAGCAATGCGATCAGGGGTGATGTCCCACTGGGCCAGCCCCTCGCGCCACTGTCTGGCGACCTGCTGCGCATAGGCATCTGCTTCCAGACCGGCGCGACGGGCGTCGTCCAGGTTCACCCAAGGGGCGAAGTCTTGCGGGCGAAGCTCCGGGAACGCCAGCAACAGATTGGTGATGTCTCCCTTGGGATCAATGATGATCGAGGGAATGCCGTCCAGCGCCGCCTCTTCCAGCAGGGTGATGCACAGACCCGTCTTGCCACTGCCCGTCATGCCCAGCACGACCGCGTGCGTGGTCAGGTCGCGCGAATCATAGTAGATCACTTCGTCGGTAGGGCGCTGCGTGGCGGGATCAACCCGACGACCCAGGTAGAAAGTTGTGGGAGCTTCGATAAACGGCATGGCAGACCTCGCGAATTGAGTCAGGAGTGAGCCATAGTCAGTTGTTGAGCGCCAGCGCAATAGCCCAGTGAGCGCTCAGGCTGAGACGGCGCGGCATTTCTGTGCACGCCCACTGGAAACGGCGCTCCCGCTAATAGTAGCACGAATTTTCTAGGACGGACACAGCCTGTCAGGGCATTTCTGAGGTGCCCGCGTAGAAGCGCAGATAGTCCGGTGCGTGACGGTTCCAGTAGTTCCAGTCATGTCCGCCCGGCCAGACATGCCCCTCGAAATAGGGCAGGGGCTGGCCGAACAGCGAGCCAAAGAGGTTGTATACGCCGCGCATCAGGCTATCGGACGCGCCAATATCTACAAACAGGCGCGTGTCCGCCGGCCAACCGTTGCGGTCGATCAGGCTGACGATGTCGCGTGCCTGGAATAGGGTTTGGCCTGGGCCATAAAGCCAGGGCGGGCCCTGGTCGGGCCGCAGAAGAGCCGGACTGTGTGCGCCGATGGCGCTGAACAGGTCGGGGTGACGCAGTCCCAGGTAGAGCGCCCCATAGCCGCCCATGCTCAGCCCGCCGATAAAGCGAGCGTCGCGCGTGGCGGCGGTAGGGAATTCGGCTTCTACTGCGCTGAGCAGCTCCTCCACAATGTAGGTTTCATAGTTGCCCAGCGGCCCGTTGACATAGAAGCTGTTGTCACCATCCGGCATGAGGATGATCAGGGGCTTGATCGCACCAGCCAGAATCAGCGCATCGGCAGCCTGGTCAATGTGACCCTGGTTGACCCAATCGGTATGATCGCCGTCCCAACCATGCAGCATGACCAGCAACGGCAGGTCGCTCAGGTGACACCAGTCTGGGGGGAGGTACAGGTTGTACTGTTTGGTCTGGCCGAGCACGGCGCTGTCCAGGGAAAGCGTGACAATCGTTCCCGTATCTGGCGAGCATGGCGGTTCTCGCTGGGCGGCAGCGGTTGGGGCGGGTAGCACCAGGGCAACCAGGAGCGGCAGGGCTATTCGGGCGATCATTGGGAACTCCCCTTTCCAGAACTGCGGCGGTGAGCATGACGGGGCCATGTTCCCACGGGCCCTCGTTCCGGGCGCGGCAGCACAGTGCCCGTACCGGGCAGGGTTTTCTGTGCCCTCCGAGGGCAGGCGTCGCTCACAACATCCGATACGAGCGGTCGTGTCGGTAATAGATCGCCACCGGCGCGCCGGCGGGCGGCAGCGGGCGCGTGCGCAGATCGTTGCGAATCTGGCGGGCCTGGCCGGTCAGGGTCTGGCCGCTGGGCGAGCGGAAGCGAAAACTGACCCGCACCTTGAAGTCACCGTCGTCATCCTCCACCCCTTCGCAGGCCAGCAACTGACCAGTGAGGATAGCCGGCGCTTCGATGCGCAGGGCGCGCCGCCGCCTCAAGATCGCTGAGAGCATGAGCAACAGTGCCAAAAGGGTCAGTGCGGCAACCAGCGCGGTCAGCCAGTTGCGCAGCCAACCTTCCGGCGTGTTCGCCGCCAGCCAGGGCGAAGCCGGATCGTCTGGCAAAACAATCACCGTCACGGGCGTACCTTCTGCCAGACGGTCGAATTCCTCGCGGGTGACGCGCTGCTCGGCTTCGTAATCGGCGTTGTTCACCGTATAGCGATAGCGCAGGCGGTAGTCGTTATCGCCAGCCTGAACGCGCCGCTCCACAGTGCCCGGCACGCTGACCCCGTTGCGCTCGTAGTCGAACCAGCGCACCCAGAAGGGCACCAACACACCCCACAGCACCGCGACCACCAGCAACAACACTGCGCCCGCCACGAACGTCCAGCGCCCGACTTTGCGCCGCCGGGCACGACGTTCGCGCTCCTGTTCGACCAGCGGCGCGTTGGATGGGTTGAGCAGGAACGGCTCGCGCCAGGTCCATTGTTGGCGGCCCGCACGCATCATGCGGGGCGGGGCGGGGGGCATGGTACGCGGCGGGGGCGCGGGGGCGGGGGCGGCCTGACGCTGCACCGGCGCGGGCACGGAAGGGTCGGTGAGCTGAATGGCCCGCCAGGCCAGTTGCCGCACGCCCGGATCGGGGTCTTTCTCGTAAAGATGTTCCAGCACCTGCAACACGCGCGGATCATCCTGCGCCGTGCTCAGGAAACGGATGGCGCGTTTGCGGTCTTCGGGATCGGCGCTGCGCAGCAGTTGCAGGCTGCGTAACAATTCGCTGGAAGGCGAAGTTCCTGCCTCGGTCATGGTTGTTACCACCCCCTATCCACAGTCAGCAGTTACCGAGGCGGGGATTGGCCCCGCTTCGGCCCAAAGCCGGTCGAACTCCTCAAGATAGGCGCGGGCGATGTCCGGGTTGTGAATGATCAGCATATTCTCGTCGTTTTCGTTGGCCGCGCGATTGGAAAAATTGAACGATCCCATGGCCACAATAGCTTCGTCGAAAATGAAGACCTTGTGATGCATCACATCAGGGTTGCCGTCCTGGCGGATGTTCAGCCCTGCGCAGAGCAGGGGCTTGACTCCGCTGCGGCTGCTGGCTTCTATGATCCCTTTCACGTCGAGTTCGCCCGCCTGGGCGCGGTCGCGCAGCAGTAGCATGACGCTGCGTTCCGTGCCGTTCTCCTTCCAGCGCAGGCTTTCGGTGAAGGAGAAGGCCATGAAGCGAACCGAGTGCGCCCCGGCGATCAGTTCGGCCAGCCGCGCGCCGAGATCGCCTTCGGACTCGAAATAGGTCTCGACGCGCGTGCCTTCGACAGTGATCACCGGATTGGCAATGGTCTTGGGCGAACTGACCCCGAACTGACCCGCGAAGAGTTCCTCAAACTCCGCCGTGTAGTTTTGTGCCAGGCGGCTGGAGCGGATGAGCATGGAATTGTTGTTGTTGCGGTAGAAGCCGTTTGGCTTGAAGTTGGTCGAGCCGGTCCACACATATAGCCCGTCAATGACCACGAACTTGTTGTGCATATAGCCCCGCCGCGTCCCGTCGGACACGACCGGGATACCCGCCAGTTCAAGCTGATCGAAGGTCGCGTCGGGGTCTTCCAGGCCGTATTCGCCGTCGGTGACCACGCGCACCCGCACGCCGCGTTCTTTGGCACGAATCAAGGCATCAGTGACTGGTTGCGATTCCAGTTCGTAGATGGCCATGTCCACGGTCTGCTGCGCGCGATCAATGGCGGCCACTAGTGCAGCCTCGACCGGCGAGTCGTGAAAAGTACTTTCGCTGGCCCCTGGCACCGGCGCGGTGAAATAGAGCTGGAACCAGCCGCCATCGTAGCCGCCGGGGATGGGCACCAGGGCGGTAGATGGGGCGACAACAGGCTCGTCTGCGCTATCTGGGGTGGGCGGAGCTTCTTTCGACCCGGTGTGGAGTACGTCAACGCCCAGGCCGTACTGCACGAACAATACGATCAGCAGCAAGATGATGCCCGTCGTTCCACCCAGGGTCAGGCGTTGACTGGCGGTACGCTGGGTCGGGCGACGGCGTCTGCGGCTGCTACTCTGGCGATCCATACTCATCTCCTGAAAGGGGCGGTGATGTTGGCGCAGGGGAGGTCGGGTGTCGGCCCGGCAACGGTGGCGCTGGTGTCGCGGGCGGCGCGGCATCCGGTGGGCGCTCCGGCGTCAGGCGGGCCATCAGGCCGCTGAGCAACTCGGCATTGGACTGACTCGCGTGACCAGCCAGCCAGGCGGCGATCTCCTCGTCACTGAAGACCGGCGCATCATCCCCATAGAGTTCCCGGCTGAGTTGATTGATCATCTGGAATGTGCGCGTCAGCCAGTCGGCATCTTTCTTGAAGCGATAGGTGACCAGCCAGTTGAGGCGCGTCATCAGGCGGGTGAGGGCATAGCCTTTGTCGGCGACCTGCTCTTCGTCCGGTGGAGCACCCCCTGTCCCCGCCAGGTGCGCGGCCAGGTGACGGGCGCGCGCCAGCCCCCATTCGACGAAGGGGATAGCCTCCTCGTCACGCAGACCATCGCGCACCTTCTCGCTGGAGACGATGGCGTCTTCAATGAGGCGGGTCACGCGCTCGGTGTCTTCGGGGGAGAGAGG
>DAOTZZ010000325.1:0-2938 GCA_034433965.1 Anaerolineae bacterium | reverse complement strand
GCAAAGCGCGTACCAGTTCCTTGTTGACCTTGCCGGAGAGCACCATCTCGGCCACATCGAGCGCCGCCGCATCGGTGACGCGCTGCCCGTTGACGTAGCTCGGCTGCAGGCCGAACAACTGCCCAATCTCGTTGATCGCACGCCCACCGCCGTGCACCAGCACACAAGGTTGCCGCGACTGTACCTGCGCAATGGCCCCGGCCAGCGCCTCGACAAAACCGGGCCGATCGAGATCGTTGCCCCCAACCTTGATCACCAGCGGGGCCACGGTTGTGCTGGTCATAGGCTCTCCTGGGCCTGAGCCACGGGCCACAAGCCGGTCGTCTCCGGCAGATCGAACATCAGGTTGAAGTTCTGCACCGCCTGCGACGCCGCGCCTTTGAGCAGGTTGTCCAGCGTGCAAACCACGATCAGCAGACTATCTGTGACAGGCGTCAGCGAGAGGGCCGCCCGCGGCGTGCGCACCGTATGCGCCAGCGTCGCCAGTTCGCCCGCTGGCAACACCTCGACCAACGGTTCCCCGGCATACATCGCCCGCAAAGCCTGTTGCGCCGCCGCCATGTCAGTCACCGGCGCGTACACGGTAGAGAGGATGCCCCGATCAGTCGGCAACAAATGCGGTGAGAAAATCACCGGCCCCAGGGTGTCGTTCTCCGCTGCAAGCACCTGCTCGATCTCGGCCAGGTGACGGTGTGTCCGCCCGATGTTGTAGGGGGAGAAGTTGCCGTGCACTTCGCAGAAAAGGATGTTCTGTTTGGGCGTCCGCCCCGCGCCAGAGACGCCCGACTTGGCGTCCACAATAAGCGGCGCGCCCGGTACCAGCACTCCCGCGCGCGCCAATGGAACCAGCGCCAGCAGAACGGACGTGGCATAGCAGCCCGGATTGGCAATGCACTGCGCGCCCTGCAGACGCTCGCGCCCCAGTTCTGGCAGACCGTAGGGAACAGGCAGCAACTCCGGCGCGGGATGTGGCACCCCATACCAGCGCGCGTAGACTGCCGAGTCGTCCAGGCGCAGGTCGGCGGACAGGTCTATCACGCGCACGCCACGCGCCAGGGCCTGGGCCGCGATCGGCGCGGAGCGTGTGTGCGGCAGGCAGAGAAAGACCACGTCAACCGCATCGAGCGGCGCGTCAGCAGCCGTCACCAACGGCAGATCGGGAGCCTGCGGCCAGCTTTGCCGCAGACTCTGCCCTGCCGACGATTCAGATGTGGCAAAAGCAATGCTCACAGCAGGATGCCCGCTGAGCAGGCGAATCAATTCCAGGCCGGTGTAACCGGTCGCCCCATAGACTCCTGCGCGAATGGCCATCTTCTCCCTCACTGGTAACGAAAAACCGCCCTCGGGTCCGAGAGCGGTTGGTTTTCACAGGCTTTGCCGCGCGGCGCTGGCCCAAACCCCGCTAAGCCGGACCCCCCTGGCGGGGAGCCGGACGGCGACGGGGACGACGGATCTCACTGAGATAGAGCATGGGACAGCCGCTCACAAAGGCATCACGCGCAGACGGGCTAAACAATAGCACACGGGGGACATTCCGGCAAGCCAGCCGTTTTGTATTATTCGTCCAAATCGCTTCGCGGGCGTTCCTGGTCAGTCCGCCCAAGGACAGGCATGAGCCAGTTGCACGCAGTCTTGCAAGACCGCCGCCGCCGTGACTTCCAGGCCGGCCCCCGGCCCGGCGAGAGTGAGCGGGTGCTCATCGTAGCGGCGTGTAGAGAACGACACCAGGTTGGCCGTCCCACGCAGTTGCGCAGCGAGGCGTTCGCCCACCATGCGCAGCGCCACGACGCCTCCTCTGGAATCGATCTCAGCGAGATAGCGCGGTACCCCCGCCAACGCCCCCATATAGGCGGCAAAGTCTGCATCCAGGCGCGGCAGTTGCGCCATGAACTCGTCTACGCTCAGCGCTGCCATCTCCGCCGGATAGAGGGGATCCACGCGGATGTCGCCAAGTTCCATCTCCCAACCGGCCAGCCGCGCCAGGATGAGCGCCTTGCGTGCCACATCCATCCCGCTGAGGTCATCGCGCGGGTCCGGCTCGGTATAGCCACGCGAACGGGCCATGCCCACTGCCAGCGAAAACGGCTCGCCATCTTCCAGGCGACTGCACAGATAGCCCAGCGTGCCGCTCAGCGCACCCTCGATGCGATAGACTTCGTCGCCCGTGTCCACCAGATAGCGCAGCGTGTTGATGACCGGCAACCCCGCGCCAACCGTCGCCTCGAAACGAACTCGCGGCGACTCAAAGAAGCTCCGCGCCACCGCCCACGATCCAGCCAGGGGGCGCTTGTTCGCCAGAACCACGCCATAGCCAGCGTCCAGAGCCTGAAGCAGAGCCGATTCCATGCCGTCCGCAGCCGTCGTGTCCACGACAATCGCCCCCGCGAGTCCGGCGCTGGTTGCCTGGGCGACCATCGCAGCCGCCGTCAGGCCAGGCTGTGCGCCTGGTAGCCCGGCCAGCGCCCGTCCACCTGCCTTGGCCTGCGCCGCTTCCTGAACACGGCCACGGCCCAGACCGGCGGGATCGAACAGCGCGCCGCTGCTGTCGAGCAGCGCCACGGGCTCCAGAACAATACCATAGCGATGGGCCAACGCCTCGTGCGTCTGCGCCACCTGTGCCAGGAAGGCGCGCCCCACGTTGCCCACTCCCACTACCATCAGGGGAATACGCCGGAGTTCTGCCACAGCCCTCCCTCCTGCTGCGCTTCAGCGAAGCGATCGCAATGTATCTCACTTGCGGGCGACGCGGTCAAGCCTAGCACGCGCACCCTGTTTAGTCAAAGAGTTCGGAGTTTGGAGTTCGGAGTTTAGAGTCTGGAGTGGGAAGAGCCATGGTTCAAAGCGAATCACCGTCTTGCCGTTGTTTTTGCTGGGCCATCTACACTATACTCTGAGCGCAGCATTGCGGCGTACAGCAACGGTGGTTTGCGGCCATGAC
>DAOTZZ010000324.1:0-16043 GCA_034433965.1 Anaerolineae bacterium | reverse complement strand
AACGATCACTATTACGCAAACAGCGACATCGCCCTCTTCTTTGGTAAGAGCCTGCGTTGACGCCTGGCAGGTACGGTGGGGGAATGACATCCGACGAATTGATCGCCCTCTTGCAGTTGATCAGTGAAACGCTGGCGGCGACGATCGTGATCGTCGCGGTGTCCATTTTGCTGTACAACCTGGCCCGTAATACGCGCGATCGGGTAACGCGGACCTCCAGCCTGGTTCTGCTGTGCGTCATCTTCGTCTACGTGGGCGACGTGTTCATCGCCTTGGAGCCAGACAAGACTTATCTGGACACCTGGCTGCGGTTTCAGTGGGTCGGCATTGCCTTCGTACCGGCCACGCTGCTGCACCTGTCCGATGCGTTGCTGGCGACCACCGGTCGCCCCTCGCGAGGGCGACGACGCGCCGTGATACGTCTGGCCTATGTGCTCAGCGCGGTGTTGACCTGGCTGGCCGCGTTCACCGATT
Source organism: Anaerolineae bacterium (assembly GCA_034433965.1). GTDB lineage: Bacteria > Chloroflexota > Anaerolineae > Aggregatilineales > Aggregatilineaceae > UBA2029. The sequence goes on along the minus strand of DAOTZZ010000324.1, from coordinate 15,569 downwards.
CCGTGATTGCCGGCCCTGCCTCGCCTGACCTGCCGCACATGAAAGCCGGGCCTGTCTTCCTGCTCTATGTAGCATACCTGATCGCGGCTGCCATGCTCTCGATCATCAACGTAATGCGCGCCCGGCAGCGCTGCCTCACTCGTTATACGCGACGGCGTATGACCTATCTGCTCTCGGTATTCCTGACGCCAGCCTGGGGTATTTTCCCCTATTCACTGTTGGGGCGACTCGGCTCCGAGCAGGATGTCCCGCTGCTGGTTGTGATCAATCTGGCCAACCTGGTCGTGATGCTCATGCTGATCTTCATGGCGTATCCTCTGTCATTCTTCGGCTCGGAGCGTCCAGACCGGGTGGTGAAATCGCAACTGGTAGAATTCATGTTGCGCGGGCCGTTCACCGGCGCAGCAGTGTTGGCCGTCATCTTGTTCGTGCCGCGCGCTTCGAATGTGCTCGGCCTGGATGGTGACGCCATCATGCCGTTCTTCGCAGTCGCCACAGTGCTGTTCCTGCAATGGTCTATCACCCTGATTCTGCCCTGGCTGCAGCGCTGGCTGATCTACACGGAGGACCAGCAGAAAGCCCAATGGATTCAACGCCTGAGCGAGCGATTGCTCACTCAGGCCGACGCCGCGCAGTTACTGGAATCGATCCTGGCGGCCATCTGCGACAACCTGCGCGTGCCGACCGCCTTCGTAGCCCGTGTTGAGCCGGACGGTGCGCAGCTAGTACAGGTGGTGGGCGACCTGGCACCGTCCAGCGAAGCGCTGGCCTCACCAGAGCTATCGAATATCGTGACGGAGGGCGAACAGGAAGACAGTGCCGGGTTGCCACGTTACGGCTCCATCTACCTGTGGCGTTCCTACTGGTTGATCCCTTTGCACCGTACCTATCGGGCCGAAAATGGGCCGCGCTCTTCTCTGATCGGAGTACTTGGCATTTGGGCGCGCGCCCCACAGCCTGATCTAGACCCCGAAGAGCGCGCGATACTCGCCGCGCTGACCAGACAGGCAGCGCGAGTACTGGAAGGAGTGCAACAGCAGTCCGAAGTCTTCGTCATCCTGGAAGGGCTGGCCTCACAGATGGAATTCATGCAGCAATTGCGCGGTCAGTCGCGCTACGGCCATGTGAAGGCGCTTCCCGAACCAGACAGCAGCCCTATCTCCACGCCGGAATTCCAGAATATGGTGCGCGATGCCTTGCGCGATTACTGGGGCGGTCCCAAGTTGACCGAAAGCGAGCTGCTCAAGCTCAATGTGGTATGGAAGGAGATGGAAGAGAACCAGGAGCGAAATCCTGTCCGCGCGCTGCGCACAGTGTTGGCCCAGGCGATAGAAAACCTCCGCCCCGAAGGTGAGCGCAACCTGACCGCCACCGAATGGATCCTCTACAACATCCTGGAGATGCGATTCCTGCAGGGACGCAAAGTACGCGATGTAGCACTACGTCTGGCCATGAGCGAGTCCGACCTGTATCGCAAGCAGCGCATCGCCATCGAGGAGGTGGCGCGGCAGATTGAGGCAATGGAGCGCCAGGCCATTGCTGAACGTCGCCGCATCAACGGACTAAACGGCGATGCTAGCTCGTTTGACAATGATTCATAGCCTTCACTATAATGAGCACGCTTCGAGTGATGACTGTGCGATTATTACAGACACTGGCGTAACCGTCGCTGCCGTTGGTAGACCCTATGGCCCGCTGAATAAGTGTTGAAGAAGGTGGAGAAGATATGTCTTCAGAGGCCCGCTATCAAGGCTCTGCGCCCCCGTTGCCACCGGACGAGGCGTATTGGGAAGCACTGTTACGAGAAGCGGATCAACCCGTGGTGGGCGGAGCATCCCGCGAAACGCGATTCGCCTGGGAAGGCGACCTGGCGCTGATGCCGCCGTTGACACATGCCGATCAGTCGCAGGTCAGTGGCCCATCGGCAGATTGGGAACAGGCGCAACAGGTATTTGACACAGATACAACCGTAGAACTGAAGGTGATCGGCTGTAACCGGGGAGGGCTGCTGGTAGCCTGGAACAGCCTGCGCGGTTTTGTACCAGCCAGTCAGTTGGTGGATTTCCCGGCGATCGCAGATAGTCCAGCCCGCCGCGAGGCGCTGGCGCGGCGAGTGGGCCAGAACATCCGCGTGCGTGTCATCGAGTTGAATCGCGCTCAGAACCGGCTGATCCTGTCGGAGCGGGCCGCACAGGTTCAGCCAGGCACGCGCGCTTCGGTGCTGCAAACCATCAAGCCGGGAGATATCTGCCGGGGGCAGGTGACCAATCTGTGCGATTTTGGTGTATTCGTTGACCTCGGCGGTCTGGAAGGACTGATCCACATCAGCGAGCTGAGCTGGGGACGTGTTGGGCACCCCGGCGACCTGCTCAAGCGCGGAGACCAGATAGATGTATACGTGCTCAGTGTAGACGTTGCCCAGGAGCGAGTCGCGCTCAGCCTCAAGCGCCTGCGTCCCGATCCCTGGCAGACGGTAGAAGAACGGTACCAGGTGGGACAGATGGTCGAGGGTGTCATTACCAATGTGGTAGATTTCGGGGCATTTGTTTGTATTGAAGAAGGCCTGGAAGGGTTGATCCACGTCTCAGAACTGGCCGAAGGCCATTTTCTGCACCCACGCAATGTGGTACGCGAAGGAGACACGGTGCGGGCGCGCATCATCAACATAGATGGGCGCGGACGGCGCCTGGGACTCAGCCTCAGGCGGTGAGCACATCGAAAAGGTTATTCGGCAGGGCGAGGCGCGCATGGAAAAACATGCCGCCTCTGTTGTTTGATCACCTTGCGCATCCTTCAGGAGTTTCGAACAGACCGCCTCGCAACAGACTTGAGGAGTGAATGTACCGATGAAATGGCGCGCATATACGTTGTTCAGCACCTACAGTATTGTGGCCCGTGACAGCGAAACGGGTCAGCTGGGTGTGGCTGTCCAGACCCATCAGATGTGCGTCGGTGCAGTGGTGCCCTGGCTGGCACCGGGTATTGGAGCCATTGCTACTCAGTCTCTCACCAACATCTCCTTCGGCCCCATTGGGCTGGCAATGCTCAAAGCGGGTGTGCCTGCCCCTAAAGTGATCGAAGCTCTGGTGGCTTCCGACGAAAATGCTCAGGTACGCCAGGTGGCCGCCGTAGACGCTGCGGGCCGGGTGGGAGCATGGACAGGCCCCGGATGCATCCCGGAAGCGAGCCATCACCTCGGCGACGGGTACAGTGTACAGGCCAACATGATGACGGCACCCTCCGTAGTACTGGCAATGGCCGATGCCTATGAGCACGCCCAGGGAGACCTGGCTCAACGTATGCTGGCCGCTCTGGAAGCCGCTCAGGCGGAAGGTGGGGATATTCGCGGGATGCAATCTGCTGCTTTGAAGGTCGTGGATGGCAAACTCAATCCGGCGTGGCCGTATGTCTACGATCTCCGTGTGGACGAACACGAGGAACCGGTGCGAGAGCTCGCCCGGCTGGTGCGGTTGCGTCACGCGCAACTGATCGAGCAGCAAGGATACGAGGCGTTGGAGCAGGGCAATCGGGAGCGCGCGCTGTCCCTGTGGGCCGCGGCCCGCGCCGAAGCGCCAGAGTTGGAGGAACTGGCTTTCTGGCAGGCGGTCACCCTGGCTGACGACGCCGGGGACGCACAGACCGGCGCAGACTTGCTCCGCCCGGTGCTGCGCAATGATCCCCGGCGCGAACATTGGCTGGACCTAATCGCCCGCTTGCAACAATGCGGGTTGATCAAGCGCAGCGGAGCCGGTGACGAACTCCTGGGCTTGCTGCGCTGAGACTTGCTCGCGGGAGAAAGACAGCCTGCGCCCGATCAGCCTGCTTTCTCCCGCAGGAAAGCCCTGGCCGCCGCCTGCACCATGCTCACCATGCCCATCAATCCCTGGCCTTTGCCCATGGAAATGTCGTTGCCAAACAGGCGCAGCACAATATCTGGCGACACGGTGGCAACCTGTTCGACCGGCGCGCCGGACAGGGTTGCATCGAGGATAGCGGCCAGGGCCATCGCTGAGAGACCCTGAGGGTTTTCCACAGCGAAGTAGAACTGAAGCGTGCCATCCTCGCGCGGACAGGCCCAGACAAATGCTTCGGATTCGCAGAATGGCACACGCTGCTCCTCCGGGTAGGGGGGGACAGCTATGTGGGGAGGCACCGCTTTGAAGCGATCCGCCCAGTCAATGAGCAACTCCGCCCGTTCCGCGCGAGAGGTGACAAAAGCGAAATCGGCCAGAACTTCGGCCAGAGCGGCTGGATAGTCTGTCATACTCATCGCTCAGCGCTCGATAGGCACATTGACCAGATTGCCCCATTCGGTCCAGCTACCGTCATAGTTGCGCACACGGTGATAGCCCAGCAAATAGGTGAGCACAAACCACGTGTGACTGCTACGCTCGCCAATGCGGCAATAGACGATGACATCGTCGTCGGGGCGCAGGCCCTGCTCACCCTCGTAGATGGCCCGCAGAGCATCGGCGGGCTTGAACGTCCCGTCCTCCGGGTTGATAGCCCGGCTCCATGGTACGTTCACTGCGCCGGGGATATGCCCCCCGCGTAACGCTCCTTCGTTGGGGTAATCCGGCATATGCAGGCGCTCACCGCTGTACTCGGCGGGGCTGCGCACATCTACCAACGGCTTGCGGGCCTGCACATGAGCCAGCACCTGGTCGCGGAAGGCCCGGATCGTGGCATCGTCGCGCTCTGGTGCGCGGTAGGTAGTAGGAGGATAGGACGGCTTTTCACGGGTTAGCGGACGCTTTTCGAGTTCCCACTTGAGCCGTCCTCCATCCATGATCCGGGCGTTGCGATGGCCAAAAAGCTGGAACACCCAGAAGGCATAGGTCGCCCACCAGTTGTTCTTGTCACCATAGAAGACCAACGTGGTCTCAGGGGTCACACCAAGCCGCGACATGAGCGCCTCGAATCCTTCACGTGTCAGGTAGTCGCGCCGCACCGGGTCGTTGAGGTCGGTCGTCCAGTCCACCTCAACCGCGCCGGGAATGTGACCGGAAGCGTAAAGCAGCGGATCCTCGTTCGACTCTATGATTCGCACGGCGGGATCGTGTAGATGGGCCGCCACCCATTCGGTTGAAACCAACACTTCGGGACGTGCATAGCCACGGCCTGCGAACTCATCCATAGTTATGTCCTCCGTTACCCAGGTCAAAGCAATGGGCATCAAATCTCGAATAATATTATAGATGATTTTGATAAAAATTCAGCAAGATTGCGAGGCAGACATTTAGCAGGCAGGTTGCGGGGTCACAGGTGCTACCGTACAATGACGGCAGAAATCCGGTGACAAGCGGAGGCAAAAGATGATGCACAGGGTACTGCGTGCAGTCCTGGCTGTTTGCCTTACGGGGTTGTTGTTGGCAACGGGCGTTGAGCAGCCTGCCAGAAAGGTTCAGGCCGCTCCGCCGACGCAAGAGACGCCGACCCGACTGGTTTACGGGCAAACGGTAGACGGCAATCTCGGTCCAGAACAGCCGAGCGCCTTCTTTGTCTTCACCGGGCAGGCAGGCGACACGGTGACAGTGACGTTGATCGTCACCGGAGGCGCGCTTGATCCCTTCCTGGTGCTCAACAATATGGCTCGCACTCCCCTTGCCGTTGACGACAATGGGGCAGGGGGACTGGATGCCCGCCTGAGTTATGTTATACCTGCCGACGGAGACTACCTTATCCAGGCGACGCACGCAGGGGGAATCATCCCGCCGGAAGGCGGCAGCTATACATTGAACCTGACCGCCGTGACCGAGACTGCGCCACCAGAAGAGTCAGCCGTGGGCGCAGTGACCGCCTCAAACACGCCCCTGCTTGCTCCCCTGACGACCGGAACGACTCTCAGCGACACTCTCACCCGCCAGACGCCGTTGCGGCTGTACTGGTTCGAAGGTCACGCAGGCGACCTGCTGGTTGTCATGCCTCAGCAACTTGCGGAGTTTCAGCCCTTGCTGGCCCTGTACGACAACGCTTTCGGGGAAGTGGGGCGGGCCGCGCCTGGGGCAGCGTTACGGCTGCTGTTGCCTGACGAGGGGGTGTACTTTCTGGCTGTTGCCTTGCCTCTCACCAGCAGCCTGGGGGGAACTTTTACGCTGACAGCCGAACTTGGCGCTGGCCTGTCTGTTTCCGAGGAGGGAGCGATTGATATCGAATACGGCGCCCGTCAACAGGGCAGCATCAACGACAACGCTCCCCTGGTCGCCTATCGCTTTTTCGGGTCGGCGGGCGATGCAGTGACTGTGAGTATGAGTCGCGCAGGCGGCGACTTAAACTGCTATCTTTACCTGTTCACTGCCAGCGGGCAGATACTGGCCGAGAGCAACAATGTGACAGGCGACGGCGCGGCAGAGATCGTCTATTCCTTGCCCGAAGACGGAGCGTACCTGATAGCAGCCACCAGAGTCGGAGCTGCAGAGGGGACGTCCAGTGGCACGTTCCTGCTGGAACTGCGCTCCGATGCTTTACCACCGGAGATTGCGCCTGCGGCTGAGCCGGTGTTGCCGCCCGATTATGCGCAACTGCCCCTGATTGCCTATGGCGACACCGTTGAAGGGGAAATCACACCTGATAAGTTCATGGATGTGTATGTCTTCCTGGGTCACGAGGGCGAGCCAATCACCGTCGAAATGAAGAGCCTGAATGCAGGCACGTCGGCTACCGCCCTCGATCCGTTCCTGGTTTTGCTGGACGATCAGCGCATTCCGTTGGCCGAACACGACGACATTGTCGAGGGGGTGGAACGCGACGCCCACCTGGAATTCACGCTGCCTCGCACAGCCTATTATGCGATCGTTGCTACGCGCTTCGACCAGGCAGAAGGCAGCTCCACCGGTCCCTATAGCCTGACCCTCTCCGGCCCAGCGCAACGTTCGTCAGCCGCCGCCCAAGAAGAGAGCATATCGCCATTGGCGCGACTGAAGGCCACGCCGCTGATCTCCGATGAGCCGATCCAGGCGGTATTCGAGAGCGCGGGAGCACTATACACATTCACCGCCTTCGCCGGGTCGCTCGCCGACATTTCGGTCACGGCTGACGCGGGAACCGATATCCTGGTCATTCTGGCCGATGAGACTCTCAGCGAAATTCGCTCGAGCAACGCGGGAACACTCGCCGGCATCGAGATTCCCAAGACGGGGAGATACGTGGTTCTGGTGGCACCGCGTTTCGGCCCTGCAGATGAAACAGGGAAAGGCTACATGATCGCCCTGGCCCTGGCTGGCGTGGCCGAAGCGGGCGAAGCGGCGGGAACGAGCCGTCTGTTGGTGTATGGAGATCTTGTCAATGGAGCCATTGACGATGATACGACCAGTCAGACGTACACCTTCGCGGGACTGGCCGGAGAGACGGTTCAGATCACCATGAAAGCTTCCAATGGTTCGACTCTGGACTGCTACCTGGAATTGCAGACGGCTGATGGCACGGTGCTGGAAGCCAATGACGACATCGTGGCCGGTCAGGTGCGCGATTCCCGTATCGTGGCGGAGTTGCCAGCCGACGGGACCTATGTGATAGTGGCGTCCAGATACCAGGGGCCGGATGCAGCCCCAACCAGCGGCACCTATGAATTGCTGCTCGAACGTATTGACAACAAAGCTCTCATTGGCGTTAGCCCTGTGCTGGTACCTATCACCTATGGTCAGACGCTGTCCGGCGAGATATCGGACGAGCAATATCTGTTGTTCTACGTTTTCGACGGTAGGGCAGGGGACACAGTGACGGTGCAGGTCGCGCACACGAGCGGCAATCTGGATACCGTGTTGCACCTCTACCGGGCAGAGGGCACTCAGTGGGTGGAGATCGCCAGCAACGACGATAGCCCTACCGGAGGCACCTTCGAGCCAATGCTCAGCCGTGTGATTCTGCCTCAGACTGGCAAGTATCTGATTGCTGTGCACCGCTACGGCCTCGACCGGGAGACTGGCACGGGCACCTTTACCGTCACGCTGATCCAGGAGACACCATAAGCACCGATCCGGCTGAGAAGCGGACACGTGATGACATTGGCCTTCAAGGTGATAAGTGCAGAAAACGCAATTGTCAGGCAGTCCCTGGCAGTAGTGCTACTCATTCTGGGGATTGCAGCGCTGCCGGTGTGCTCGGCTCACGCTGACAGACCGACCCAGAGCAGTACTGAGTTACGGCTGGGTGAGCCAGTGCGCGGTACGATCAACGATGAGTTCCCCCGCCAACTCTATTCCTTTGCCGCGCAGCAGAGTGACGTGATCACAGTGCGCATGAGCCGCCTGTCGGGCGATCTCGACCCTCTGCTGATCGTGTCCGACGAAGATGGATCGATCCTGGCCGTGAGTGACGACGATGGTGAACGGACCGATGCTCTCGTCGAATTACAGCGCCTTCCGTCAGATGGGCGCTACTTTGTGATCGCCACGCGCTTCGGGCAAGAACATGGCCTCACCCAGGGCGAATATGCGCTGGTCGTCGAGCGAGCAGGCAACAGCCTGGTAGTGACCAGCACGCTGGCCTATGGATCACAGGTCTTAGGGCGGATCAATGCCCAGACCCCGCTGGCTTTTTACTTTCTGAATGGCCAACGCGGTGACGTGATTACCATCACTATGCGTCGTACATCGGGCACGCTCGATCCGCATCTCGACCTGGCTACTGTCGAAGGGCTGGTGCTGGCCTCGGACGATGACAGCATGGCCGGAGGCAGCACGTTGGACGCAGCGATCACCAATTTCACGGTGCCGCAGACAGGACTCTATCTGGTCGTTGCCACCCGTTTTGGGCGCGAGTCGGGCACCACAGAGGGCAGCTATGTACTGTCCGTGACCCAGACTCCGCCTGAGTCGCTGGGCACGGAGCCAGGTAACGCGCGGCTGATTGACTACGGGGCTACAGTCACCGGTAGCATAGACGATACCGTGCCGGTGCGTTACTTCCGCTTCGAAGCACGACGAGGCGACGTGATCGCGGCGACGCTGACCCGCGAAGATGGTTCGCTCGACCCCTTCCTGCAGATACTGGACAGCTCTCTCAACGTGGTAGCCGAAGATGATAACAGTGGGGAGAACAGGGGCGCTCGCATTGCCGCCGTCGCGCTTCCTCAACAGGGCATCTACTATGTGGCCGCGTCGCGACATGGCGGGGTAAAAGGTCAGACGGAGGGCACTTTCACCCTGACGTTGAGCGGGCGTCCCGGTCTTACCAATGGGCGGTCGCTGGAGATCATGTATGGGGCAACTGTGAGCGGGCAGATTTCCGACCAGCATTATGGGGAAGAATATGTCTTCGTCGGTCAACAGGGAGACGTGATCCGCATCACCATGGAACGCGCCACTGGAGACCTCGACCCGCTGGTGACTCTCTACGACAGTGAGCGCAAGCAGATCGCCTTCGACGATGACAGCGGCGGAAACCAGAATGCCCTGCTCGACCGGTTTGTGCTCCCCGCCGACGGCATGTATATTCTGCTCGCTTCTCGCTACGACCAGATCAGTGGGACTACCAGCGGCGCCTACCTCCTGACGCTCGAACTCATCCGGTCTGGACGCTAATCCGCCTTCACCGTTGCTTGCCAGGGACAACTCGACCATGACCTCACCATCAGCCGGGCTGAGCGCAAAAGGAGCCGTTCCCTTCTGGCGCACGTTGCTGTATTCGCTGGGCAATGCTGCCGGTCTGCTGACCTACACCACTTTCAACGCCTTCATCCAGTATTTCTATACCGACGTGAAGGGCTTGCCACCCAACTGGGTGGGGCGGGGATGGTTCGCCTTTGGACTGTGGAATGCCGTCAACGATCCAGTAGCGGGCTGGGTCTCCGATCGCACCAGCACTCGTTGGGGGCGACGGCGCTTCTACATTGGATTGCTGGCCATCCCTACCGCCATCGCCTTTGCGCTGGTCTGGCTGCCCCCTCTGGACGCTTCCAATCCCACAGCTTTGATGGTCTATTTCCTGGTGATCATCAGCCTCTACGATCTCCTGCAGTCCATCGTCACCCTCAATCAGGACGCCCTGTTCCCTGAGATGTATCAGGACACCGCCGACCGGGCAACCGGAGCCAGTACGCGGCAACTGGTGGGGTTTGTCGTGGGCAATGGCATGGCTGTGGCCCTCACGCCAACCGTCTATGGCAAGCTGGGCTGGGACGCGCTCGCGGTCATGTGGGGCGCGTTGGCAGCCCTGATGTATTTTCTGTCGCTGCTGGGCATCCGCGAGAATCCCGCATTCGCCAGGCAAAAGCGTCCCTCATGGCAGGCGCAGATGCGCGTTGTGCTGACCAATCGCACCTTCCTGATCGTGCTGTGCATCAATTTCATGACGCGCTTCATCATCGCTGCCATTGTGGCAGCCATGCCCTTCTATGCTGACTACGTTCTGCGTATCAGCGAGACTCAACTCACCCAACTATTGCTTGCGCTCTTCGCCACGGCTGGGGGCTCGGTGCTGATCTGGCAATTCATCATTCGCCGGACGGGCACGCGCAAGGGCATGATGCTCTCCATGGGCATCGCGGCGGTGTTCGCCCTGCCGTTGTTGCTGACTTCAAGTTTGCAGGCCACCGCATTCGTGCTGGCCTTGCTGGGTCTGTCCATCGGGGGTGTGGTGCTGGGGCCAGATATGCTCTTCGCCGAAGTGGTAGACGAGGACTACGCCAGGACCCGCGTCCGCAGAGAGGGGACATATCGGGGATTATTGGGCTTCATCTACCGCTTTCCGCCTGCGGTCGCTGGGCTGCTGCTGGGAGAAGGACTGGCTCTGGCGGGCTACGACGCAGACCTGACCGCCGACGCGCAGCCAGAAGCCGTGATCACCGTAATCCGCGCCTTCACAGCCTTCCTGCCCTTGTTTGCTCTGATCCTGGGTATCCTTTTGCTGGCGAAATACCCGCTGCATGGTGAATACCTGCGCACGATTCAGAAGAAGGTAGCGATGCTGAACGCGCAGTCTGAAGCAGAGGTCACCCCGTTGGCAAAAGCTGTGCCGGATAGCGCTACAGGCAGCGATTAACGGAAACGCCCCCTGGGCGCTCACGGCTTTGGCGGATCGCTGTCTCGAATAGCCTTACAGCGAAATGTCGTCCCCAGGGAAGTCGTTATCTTCCGTGCGTTTATTCTTGGGTTTGCGTCTGTCCGACGGGCGTTCGGGAACGATCAGCATGAGGATCAGGTAGATCACCAGCCCTGAACCGCTGCTCAGGAGGGTGAGGGCGACAAAAGCGAGACGCACCAGCGTCGGGTCTACGTCGAGGTACTCACCGATCCCCCCACATACGCCGGCAAACATGCGATCCTGAGTCGAACGATAGAGGCGCTTCTGAGTATTCATGACACGGCTCCCCACAGGCTGTCAGGCTGTCTCTATCGTGTAATACGCGCACTGCCGGTTATGGTTGCACACACGGCGTTCAGTGATGCCCAAGATGGGCGTGCTTTTCCCCGTATGCTTTCAACCTGGCAAGCTGCTGAAACATGAACACGAAATGCAGCATCTCCAGCCCAAGGTTGAAAAGAGGGCCCAGGGGACCATAGCTATATCCTCGCCGCCGTACCAGCAACCGTGTGCTGCCATCGCGGCGGCGCTCCAGCAAATAGGCATACGTCACATCCTGGTGATGCCCCAGCGGCAGGGCCAGATTGAAGCCACCGAACACGAGCTGCCGCCCTGGCTCAACTCCCAGAATCTGGAACCCCCCATCCATAGCCTGATCCACCTGGGGCAGCTCCACATCTTGGCGGAGGAAATTCACACTGGGAATGCCCTGGTTCTTGACCATGTCCAGGCCATAGTACCCCGTGAGGGCGCGTCCCATCTGAGCAATCCAGGGCCAGACGGCTTCTGGGGGAGCATCAATGTTAATGGCGTGTGTGGTTTCGAAGTTGGGGTGGGGGATGTGTTCGTCACCGGGCAAGCGACGCTGCGCCTCGCCCAGGCGAGTGCCCCATTTGCGCAACTGAGGCCGCGCAAAGAAGTAATACGCGCCCAGAGCCACCATAACCAAATTGCGAGCCGAAACCCGGCACGTCTCCTTGCCTTTGTCCAACGAATACCCTCTCCCTCGCTGCACTTGCGCTCACAGGGGGAACTATACCCCTGTGGACGGGTCTGAGCAAGGGCGTGTGAGATGCACCATGCTTCGCACCAGGCCGCCCCTGCCAGAGAGACAAAGGACTCGTGTGAATTGCGCACAATATCACTCGCCAGTACAATGGAAATAGCTTGCCGGTTCAAAGGGGAAGAACGGGACATGTCAACTCGACGATTCCACGACGATATGGCGGATCGCCCCGCTACTGGGCCGCGTCCGGCAGAGCCTGGTGTGCCGCGCGTTTCTGAATCCGAAGCCGGGCAAATTGACGCTGCGCGACAGCCGCGCGTGACGCCGCGCGGGAGAGCCAGCCGCAATACCGCTCATATGCCGCGCACCCTGGCCCAGGTTCTTTCGGAAGCCAACGACATGGTCGTGCGCGGCGATCTCACCGAATACGTCCCCCTTCCAACAGGTTTCGATCCCCTGGATGGGATGATCGGCGGCGGATTGCGCAAGACAGAACTGATTTTGTTGGGAGGCGCGCAGGGAATCGGCAAGACTATTGCCACCCTGCAGATTGCGCGCAATATAGCCATGCGCAGCGGACAGTTCGCGTTCTACCTCTCCTACGAGCACACCGAAACGCACCTGATGAACCGCCTGCTGTGCCTGGAGAGTATCAACCCCCCCGAAATTGACCTGAAGAACGGTGTGCGGCTCAAGGACCTGTATGACATCATTATCGCCGAGCGGGCCAAGAGCACTCTACGCGGGGGTGCGGTCGGACAGGGATCGCTGCAGACTATTCTGCGGGAAAATGCCCGCACAGCGATGGCGCTGGCGCGCATGAACCGTTATGCCGATCGCCTGATCCTGGTCAAGGCCAGCCCAGCAGTCACGACGTTGCGCGCCATCCGCGAGATGACCGCGCGGCTGTGCGATGCGACCGGCGGCAACGTAACCGTCTTCGTGGACTATCTGCAGAAGGTCGCGATTCACCCCGAACGGGCTACTGATGAAGCCGAGAAAGTAACCATCGTGGTTGAAGGGCTAAAGGACACGGCGCTGGCCCTGGGTGTGCCGGTATGGGCTATCGTGGCCGCCGACCGCGAAGGTCTCAAGGCCAACCGGTTGCACCTGTTCCATCTGCGCGGTAGCTCAGCGCTGGACTATGAATGTGACATTGCCATCATCATGAACAACAAATACCACATCCTTTCCAAAGAGCATGTGGCGTTCAACCCCTATCAGGCGCGGCAATATCGCGACTGGGTGGTATTCACCATCGAAAAGAACCGTGCCGGGCGGGCTATGCAAGACATGGAATTCCAATTGCACGCACCCTATTTCGCCTTCGACCCGCGCGGTCAGCGTGTGCAGCAGCAACTCATTGACGACAAGATCATCGAGAGTTGAGCGCGACCTCTACCCCGACTCAAAGGAAAGGCACCCCTGGGGGTGCCTTTGTCGTTGGTGGCAAGGGCGGACTATTGTTCTGCACGCAGTCGAAAGTGATACAACTGCGAGAGCTGCCGAACCTGTTGTTCAGCGCGGTAGCTACTGCGCACCAGCGGACCAGACTCCACCCACTTGAAACCGCGGTCGAGAGCGATGCGCTTTAGCTCGGCAAATTCGTCGGGGTGGTAGTAGCGGGCGATGGGCATGTGTTGCTTGCTGGGCTGCAGATACTGACCAATCGTCAGGATGTCCACCCCCCAGCTTGCCAGATCTTCGATGACCTCAACCACTTCGTCGAAGGTCTCTCCCAGCCCTACCATGATCCCGCTCTTGGTGAGCACCAGGGGATCGAGTTCTTTGGCATTGCGCAGGGTTGCTTCAGCCCACTCGTAGCGATCCTGAGGCTGCACCTGGCGGAAAAGCCGCGGCACCGTCTCCACATTGTGATTGAGAATCTCCGGCTGCGCGTCCATGACGATTTTGAGAGCGTCGCGGTTGCCCTTGAAGTCAGGGATGAGGACTTCGATGCTGCAGCCCGGCTGAACCTGACGAATGCGCCGGATGACCATGGCGAAGATAGGCGCGCCCCCGTCGGGTCGCTCATCGCGGTTGACACTGGTGATCACCACGTGACGCAGGTTCATGGCCTTCACGGACTGCGCAATCCGGTTTGGTTCCTGCCAGTCCAGGGGGGCAGGGCGTCCAGTCTTGATGTCACAGAAACGGCATGAGCGCGTGCAGGTATCGCCCATCATCAGGAACGTGGCCGTGCCCGCACCCCAGCATTCGCCCATGTTAGGGCACCTGGCCTCTTCACAGACTGTATGAAGCTGCTTGCTGCGCATCAGGCCGCGCACCATCTCGTAAGTGTCGCCGCTCGGAGCGCGCACTTTGATCCATTCCGGGCGACGCTTGGGGCGCTCTTCGTTCAGCACACCAATCTGATCAGGGGGAACAGGTTCTACCACCAGCCTTCTCCGTGTTAGATGGTTACACATACGACAGACCAGCCAGATTATAGCGCGCTTGCAGGCAAACGCCGAAGCAGGCACAGGCCAAACGCGGGGGAAACGTGCGTCAGAGCGGTGGCCGATTACGTTGAGCGACGCTATGATAGCCTGCAAGAGGAGAACATGAGACCGAGACAGCACGCTCACCTTGCTGCAGTCACGCTTGCCGTGTGCCTGCTGATCGCGTGTGCGCCTGAACCTCACGGCGAATCATCAACTATCGCGCCGGAGACCCAGGCAATCGCCTCGCGGTTGGCGAGCGTCACACCCACGCTGTACACATCCCCTACGGCAGTGCCTGTAGCTACCCCATCTGGAAGCGCCACGCCTGCCAGCCGCGCCTGTAGTGCGAGCAACGTAGCCTATGAGATTGAAGCCACGCTGGATTGGCCCAGCCAAAGTCTCGAAGTAGAACAGACGCTGACCTTTCACAACGATACCGGGCACTCGCTGGATGCCTTGGTGCTGGCCTTTCCGGGGACTGTAGCGCCCGAAGAGTTGACTCTTAAGCGAGTGGCGTTGGGGAGTTCAGCTCTGCGCGACTACATCTTGAACGGCCAACAACTCATCCTGCCCCTGCCAGACCCTCTGCCTCCGGCGGAAGTCATACAGGTCAATCTGCACTTCGACCTCTCTGTCCCGCCCATTCGCTCAGGGTATCGGCATGGTCGCCTGGGTTATTGGGGATACAGCGCCCGCCAGACTAACCTTGGCCTGTGGTTTCCACAGTTGCTCCCGTACAAAGAGGAAAACGGCTGGGCCTGGCATCAGTTCTGGCCCATCGGTGAGACAAGTGTCCTGCGCACTGCCAGCTATCAAGTCACGCTGCGAGTCCAGGGCGCGCCGGACTCTCTCCGCGTTGCCGGACCAGGGAGTTTCGTGCGCTCCAGCGCCGATACATGGCGTTTTGAACTCTGCGGCAGCCGGGAAGTGAGCCTGTCCATCTCTGATCAATTTAGCTTGCTGACAACAACTTCAGCAGGAGACGTGCCAGTCGAACTGTTCTTACTGAGCACCGAAAACGAGCAGGCCATGCACGCCGCACGACACGCTCTGCAGGTGGCTGCAGATGCGCTCGATCTCTTCGAACAGCGCTTTGG
>DAOTZZ010000323.1:0-2849 GCA_034433965.1 Anaerolineae bacterium | reverse complement strand
GTGAGAAACCCCCGCTCGTCCCTATCGTCTCTGTCCAGACGCCCGATCCTGACGCTGGCCCTGCTGGCGCTGATCCTGCGACTGCTCTTCATCTGGGTGCTCGATCCGTCGCCGCGCTTCGATGGCGGCGACACCAACTGGTACATGCAAAACGGGCGCGACCTGGTCAGCACGGGCAAGACCGCCGGCCCCTTGCAGACGCCCCCGCTGTATCTGGTGCTGACCGGTGTCGTGCAGGTGCTCGTGCCCGGCGGCCCCAGTGAAGGCCGCGCCTACAACGACGCGGAGATGCAGACTCTGCGCACACTCCAGGCTTTCCTGGGAGCGCTGCTGGTGGCGTGCGTGACGATCCTGGGGCGGCGGCTCTTTTCGGCGCGGGCAGGCTGGTACGCCGGGCTGGTGACGGCGATCAGCCCCGCGCTGATCGTCGAGGCGGGCAACCTGATCACCGAGAGCGTGTTCCTGGCGCTGATCTTCGGCGGGCTGGCGGCATATGAGGTGGCAGGGGACTCGCGACGCGCGTCACGGTATGCCGCAGCGGGCGCGTTGCTGGCGCTGGCAACGCTGACCCGTGCTGTCTTCCTGCTGTTCCCTCTGCTGCTGGGCGCGCATCTGCTGCTGACCCGTCGTCGGGATTGGGTACGGCCCGCGTTGACACTGCTGATCAGCTACACGGCCCTGATCTCGACCTGGACGGTGTACAACCTGGTGGTGTGGGAAAGGTTGGTGATCGGCGGGGACGGGCTGCTGGGCTTCGTCTACCAGGGCGCGACGGGCAAGGCGTCGCCGCGGGAGGTGGACGAGCGGCTGGGGATAGAGCCGGAGCGCAGCGACGAGCGCGACGAAGCGTTGCGCCAGCGCGTCCGCGAGCACATCTTCGACGATCCGGCGGGGTGGGCGGCGCACCGTCTGCAAGAGCTGGCGGGAGCCATCCTGCAACCCCACAACACGGTTTACTTCAAGGGCGAGAGCATCCGTGACGCGGCAGCCGACTGGCTGCGCCACGATCGCTCGTTGGCTGGCCTGCGCGATCTGACACGTATTGAGTCGTTCTGGCCCAAGTTATCCCTGTACGTCTTTCATTACGCGGGGCTGGCGCTGGGCGCGGCGGGCATGATCTGGGCGCGGCGACGCTGGCGCGAACTGTTGCCGCTCTACGGGCTGATGGCCTACTTTGTAGGCATTCACCTGGTGTTGCTGGCCCTGCCGCGCTATCTGTTCCCCACCTATCCGGTGCTGTGGCTGTTCGGCGCAGCGTGGCTGGCTGCTGGGTGGCGTCCGCGTCGGGCTTAGGGGGCCGTCACCTCATACGCCTGCAGACGGGCAGTGAGTTCAATGGCCGTGCTGCCCAGGATGGCCGGAAATTCCACGCCGTGTTCGCCCAGGTCGAGCGGGGACGTGGCCACCGCCCACATGTCGCCGCCGACCAGTTGCGCGCGCACCTGCATCGTGTGTGGGCGCACGACGTTGTGCACCTCCAGGTCGCCTTCGAGTTCAAAGGCCACTTCCTCTTCGGTGACCGGCACCGGCCCGCGCGACGTGGCGACGTAGAAGGCGATGGGGTAATCGCCGGTGTCCATGGCCGCCCGCAACAACGGGGCCAGCGCGGGATTGGCCGTCTCAACCGCGTCTACGTTGATCTCCAGCGACACCAGCACGCGCAACTGATCGCCGACCGGCTCCAGGGTGATCGCCCCCCTCTCCACGGGAAAAACGCCCGCCAACGACATGCCGCGCACTGCCGCCGTGAACTCCACGCGCGATTCGTCCGCCGCGACGGCGAAGACGCGCGCGCCGCCCGCGGCCAAAGTCGGGGTGACCAGACCTGTGCTGCGGTCATTCTTGTTGCCAGGGTCGAGGGCGGCGCTCACTCCCAGCACGAGCGCCACCAATACACCGACCAGTGCCACCGCGATCAGGTGAATTCGCCGCACAGCCATGCAATGTCCTCTCACTTTTCACTTTTGTGGTTGGTTGCCCTGCCGGAATGAGACAAGCATACCGCTCAGCGTAGGCGTTGGCGAGTGCGCAGATCGCGGGCCAGCCGCAACAGCAGCCGTCCAGCCACAACCGTGCTGAACCCGCCCGCCAGCAGCAGGATGCCCAGCAGGGTGGTGAACAGGCGTCCGGCGCGGCGGGCGTCCGACGGCAGGGTGCTGCCCGACGCCGGCTGTACCGGCGGAGCCAGGGTGATGGTCACCGGCGTGGAGATGCGCGCCGTACCATCGGGAGCCGTGGCGACCGCGATCAGCACCAGCGGCCCTTCGTCACGGGCGGCAATGCGCGTTTCCCAGTCGCCCGCTGCCGCTGCCTGTGTGACCCCCAACACTGCGCCGCTCTCGCTGTCGCGCACGGTGATCAACGCACCGGGCGGGGCCATGCCGCGCACAGTCAGTGTCCCTGGAGAGCGCACCTCACCGGAGGCTGGAGCGTCAATGCGCGGCTCCGCCAATCCAGTGAGGGGCAGGGGCGTATCAGACGGGCGGAGGGGGGTACGCAGGGCCAGCGGCGTGCGCGTCGGCGGGACGGGGCTGGGCGTGAAGCTCGCTGTCGGCGTGAAAGAAGCGGTAACGCTCGGCGTAAAGCTGGGAGTGGGCGTCGCGCTCGGCGTGGTGGTGGCCGAGGGCGTGACACTCGCCGTCGCGGTCGGGGTCGGTGACGGCGTGGTCGAAGCGGTCGCTGTCGCGCTCGGCGTGGCGCTCGCCGTCACGGTGGGCGTCGGCGAAGCGGTGGCCGTCTCCGTCGCCAGCAACGCGACGATGGCGGCGGTCGCGGTCAGCGTCGGGCGGGGCGTGGCCGAGGCAGTTGCCGTAGCGCTCGGCGTGGCCGAAGGCGTCGCCGTCCAGGTC
>DAOTZZ010000322.1:0-6540 GCA_034433965.1 Anaerolineae bacterium | reverse complement strand
GCGTGTAAGCGCCATCATGATAGATGATCACGTTTTCGCCCAGGGCCTGGCGAGCACGGTAGAGGGTGGTATGGAAGTTGGAGCGGACGCGCGCCGGCGAACTATCCGGCCAGAAGTCCAGGCTGATCCGCTCGCGGGTCTGTCCACCCTGGAAGAGCAGGTAGTAAAACATCTCGCGGGCGGTGTTGGAGCGCCACTCCGACAGGGCAATCGCCTGCCCGTCGCGTTCCAGGCGCTCGACGCCAAGCGTGAGCACGCGCAGGCTATAGGTGGCGTGTGGCTCGATGCGACGCAGGCGCGACGCAGGTCGGGCGCGCATCTGCGCGGAGCGAAACTGCTTCAGCGCGCCGATCAGGTCACCGAACTTGCCCGCCCGCTGCGCCATCAGAGACTCCAGCGCTGGCGAATAGGCGATCTCTGTCACCAGGGTGTGCACCGTGCCGATGGCTTTGGCTTCCTTCAGACCCAGTTGCAGCGCCTCTTCCGCCGCGGAGACATCCGAGCAATGCACGGCAGCATTGGCCAGCAGCACATAGGCCCACACCAGTTCGGCGCGCGCGCCCTGTTCGCGCAGCGACCCGATCAGCGCGGCCAGTTGCTGGCGGGCAGTCGCCGCCTGGCCGAGCGCCACCCGCGCCGCCCACAGCGCCGCCGAAGCGGTCACCCGCTCCAGGGCCAGTTCGTGCCGTTCGGCCAGAGCCAGCGCCTTTTCCGCCAGCGACTCGGCATCGCGCGGTTTGCCCGCCCAGCGCTGCAAAGTGGAGCAACTGATCAGGATGAAGCAGCGCAGCCAGGGATCGCTGGCCCCCACCAGTTCCAGGGCGCGGTTGAGCAGGCGTAACCCCTCGTCGAAATTGCCCTGATCGCGGCGCAGCTCGCCCATGCTGGTCAGCAGAGCGCTCTCCACTCGGCGGTTGGGCACGCGAGCCAGAATGCTCAGCCCTTCCTGGTACGTGGCCCAGGCGCGGTCGAAATCGCCGCCGCGATAGTAGTAGTGACCCAGGTTGTTCAGCGCGGCGGCCAATGCGCCGGTGCTACCCAGCGACCGCCGCAGAGCCACTACCTCTTGCAGGCACGCGCTGGCATCGCCCAGGCGGCCCAGGCGCGAATAGGCCACGCTGAGGTCTTGCAAGGCATTGGCCAGGGCGTGCGCGTCGCCGTCGCGGCGGTGCAGCTCCAGCGCCTGTTCCAGATATTCCACCGCCGCGGTCAGTTCGCCCAGGCGCAGATGGGCCACGCCCAGAATCTTGAGCGCACGCCCCTGCAGGTCGGGTTGCTCGCGCACGTGCGTCGCCAGTTGACGCGCTTCGGAAGCGGCCGTCTGGAAGTCACCACGCTGCAATTTGATGAAAGCCCGCTGCAACTGAATGTAGGAATAGCCCGTCTCGTCGCCGATCTGCATGTAGCCGCGCTCGGCCTCGTTGAGCGACTGCTCGGCCTCCTCATAGTTGTAGCGGTCGGTGTGCACGCGGGCGCAGTTATAGAGCAGCCCCGGCGCGAAGATGCCGATCTGCCCCAGTTGGGCGCGCCACTTGAGCAGCGTCTCCACCTTGCCCTGGGCGAAATACATGTTGGCGACACGATCGGAAATGCGCGCGGCCCGTTCGATCAGCCCGGCGGCCATGTAGTGCTCGAAGCCCCATTCGACCTGATTGCGCTCCTCGAACCAGCGCGCCGCCCGCGCGTGCAGGGTCAGGAACAGGTTGGGGTCGTCTTGCTTGAGTTGCCGCTGCAGGAAATTGCGGAAAAGACGATGGTAGACCAGCCCTCCCGCCACCTTGGAGATGAACAGGTTGCGGCTCTGCGCCTCGGCCAGCCAGTAGGCGCTGTCGGAAAGCTGCAATACCGAGGTGCACAATTCTGGCGTCATGCGCAGCAACGTAGAGGACGCCAGCAGGAAATCGCGCAGGCCGGGCGGTTGTGCTTCCAGCATGGACGCAGCCAGCGAATCGAAGAGCGCCTCTGGCCCCTTGCCGCCCTGCAGCAACACCTGCTCAAGATCGGCAGGCAACGGGTGCAACGCCAGCACCGTCCCCGCCGGCCAACCTTCCAGCCGCGCCGCCAGCTCTTCGGCATCGGCCAGGGTGCGCACGCCGCTCCCCTCGGTGGCCTGGGCCAGCTCCAGAATCTCGGCGGGGGTGAAGCGCAGTTGATCCTGTCCCAGCGCCAGCACTTCGCCGCGGGCGATGAGTTCGGTCAGCGGCAGGTTGGGCAGCACACGCCCGATCAGGATCAGGTGACAGTTGGCAGGCAGGCGTTCGAGCAACACCTGCATCCACACTTCCACGGCGGGGGAGCCGGAGACGACCTGAATGTCGTCCATCACGTAGATGGCGGGGCCGGTCGTGTTCTCGCGCAGGAAATCGGCAATCAGCGTGGCCAGTTCACCAGGGGTCATGCCGGGGGTGGGCACCAGCCGCTGAATGCCCGGCGCGATGGTGTCCAGGACTTCCAGCGCGCGCTGGAACAGGTTGGGCAGGTCGCGCTCGCGCTCCTCCAGGGTGTGCCAGGCCACGGCATCGGAAACCTGGTTGGCGAACTGTGCGACGAGCGTGGTCTTGCCGTAGCCAGGCGGCGCGCAGACCAGGGTCAGCTTGTGCTGCCGGGCCCGGGCCAGTTGCTCCATGAGCCGTGGCCGCTCGATGACGCCAGAGACCTGGGGGACTTGCGTGTCACGTTGCAGCGTACCGTAAGCCATGGCGCGTGCCCCGTCCAGCACCTGTGTTCGGATTCCCGGCGATAGTTTCCACTATCCAGACTACTGCGAACCGTTTGAGCGGCGCAATAGGCGAAAAGCAACAAACCATTGCCAGGCAGGGCGGCTGCCCGCCTGATCAGCGTGATAGGTACAGACCCTTGCTCCCACGCTTAGTATGCAGAGGCACGCAAAGAATGTCAAATGGGCCGGCGTGAAAACCCGAACGGCCACTCTGTTCCTTAATCCCTGCTGATCACGCTCCACAAGTGATTCTACAACCATTTTTCAATTTCCGGCTTTCAGCCGCCGAGCGCGGCGCAGGGCAGTCGTCCGGCGCGCATAGGCCAGGCATACGGCGCGCGTTTGCAAGAGCTGTGTTATGATTTGAATTGTATCCGCTCGCCAGACAGGGCTGGCACGTGCCTTCCCGCTGAACACAGGAGAACCCCATGTCACGTCAAGCAGGCTGGATGGCAGCAGCATTGACTGCCGTCCTCATTGTCATATTGATCGCCCCGGCATTGACGCCGGTTGCCCGCGCCCAGGGGGAGTGTAGCAACGCACCTCCGCCGCGCCTGGCAACGGGTAGCACCGGTATGGTGACCTTCACCGACGGTCGTCCGCTCAATGTGCGGAACACTGCCGGACTGAGCGGCGCTCTGCTCGGCCAACTGCCCGAAGGAATGACGTTCACCGTCCTGGAAGGGCCAACCTGCTCGGATGGCATCTACTGGTGGCGTGTCTCGGCGGGCGCGCTGACCGGCTGGATTGCCGAGGGCATGGAAGGGGACTACTTCGTCGCGCCGTCTACCGCCGCCGTGACGACGCCGCAGGGTGCAGTCACGCCAACCGGCCCGCTGGCTCCCCTGAGCCAGGGCACCGGCCCCTTCACCGTGTGGAACTGGGCGGCGTTCGTCGCCGACTCGTGGTATGGTGAGCTGCCCGACCCGCTGCAGATCGCTCCGCCCGCGGTGTACAACGGCGACCTGCCCACCCTGCCGGTAGACCTGAACGGCGTGACCTTCCTGCAAGACGCCGGACTGAATCAGGCGCAACTGGCCCTGCTGGCCCAGAACGGTTTTGTGGTCGTGCCCGGCGGGTTGGATCAGTTCCACCCGGCCTACCTGGATAGCGACAACTGGCAGACATGGCCGGAAGGCGTCGTCTGGGACGGCTCGGAGGACGCCGAACTGCCGCCCGGACACGCTTTCTTCGTCACCACCGACGCGACGCTGCACGCGCTGCACTTCATCTTCGACAACCTGCTCACCGACCTGGAGAAGATGAGTTTCTACCCGCTGGTCACTGAGCAGGTGATCGGACCGGCGTTGCAAGCTGCGCACGCGCAGACCCAGGCTGCTGTCGGCACGCCGCTGGAAAGCGCCGCGCGGAGTGCTGAGTTGTACCTGGCGGTGGCGCTGGAATTGCTCGCGCCGGGCAGCGCTCAGCCAATCATCGGGGCGGAGGCCATGAACGCAGTGACGCCCCTGGTGCAGATGGCCCTGGCCGCCCAGGGACAGCTTGACGTGCCCTTCCTGGCCGGTTACCAGGAAGACTTCAGCCAGTATCGCCCGCGCGGTCACTACGCCGGCGACGAGATCCTCGAGCGATATTTCCGGGGCATGATGTGGCTGGGCCGCATCACCTTCCTGGCCGAAGACCCCCAGGCCACGCAGATCGCTCTGCTGCTGCTGCGCGCGCTGCGTTCTTCACCGGAGGCGGTCGCGGCCTGGACGAACCTGCACGAAACGCTGACCTTCCTGATCGGCCCGGTGGATGACCTGGGCCCGCCCGAATACAACGAGGTCGCGGCCACGATCTACGGCCCGCAAGACCTGCCGCTGGAGGCGCTGGCCGACCCGCAACAACTGGCTGCCTTCCAGGCCGCACTCAAAGCCCTGCCCGGCCCGCGCGTCAACAGCCTGGTCCTGCCCGACGATACAGCGGCAGAGGAACTGAGCGAGTCCGGGCGCGGCTTCCGTTTCCTGGGGCAGCGCTTCACCCTCGATGGCTACGTGATGGGGCAGTTGATGTACCCCTATGTGGGCACGCGCGAGAACCCGCGCCTGTTGCCGTTGGGGCTCGACGTGGCGGCGACGGTTGGTAACTCGCAGACAGCCTATCAACTGGCAATCGCGGCGGGGGCGGGCGACTACCTCAACTACGACGCGCAGGTGCTCAAACTGGCCGCGGAACTGGGCGTGCTGGGCGACCAGGACTGGCTGGAGAATACCTACGGCGCGTGGCTGTGGGCGCTCAAGCCGCTGTGGGAGCGCAATGCGGCGGCCTATCCCCCCTTGATGCAAACCGAAGCCTGGCTGCGCAAAGACATTCAGACCGGTCTGGCGAGCTGGACGGAACTCAAGCACGACACCGTGCTCTACGCCAAGCAGCCCAGCGGCCTGGGCGGGGGCGGCGCGCCGTTGACTTCCTTCGGCTATGTCGAACCGAACCCGCTGGTCTTCGCCCGCATTGCGATCGTGGCGGCAATGACGTACCAGGGCCTGGTCGAGCGCGGCCTGGCCGAGATAGACCCTGCCGAATACACGGGTTTTCAAGCAACTCTGTATGCCTTGCGCGGGTTAGCCTACCAGTCGGCGCAACTGGCCGAGATCGCCCGCAAAGAACTGGCAGGCGAGCCGCGCACCGAAGACGAGTACTGGACGATCTTCGGCTTCGGCCAGTACTTGCAAGGTCTGCTGGTGACTCTCTCGGCAGACCCGGCAAATCCCGATCCGGTGGCGCTGGTCACCGATGTGGCCAGCAACCCCAGCGCCAGCATCGTGCTACAAGAGGCCGTGGGGCCAGTGGACTACATCTACATGGTGGCCCCCTTGCCGGACGGCGGCTGGCAACTGCTGCGCGGCGGCGTGTTCAGCTACTACGAGTGGGTGGGCGACATCAATCAGCGCATGACCGATGCCGAATGGCGCGCCAGAGTCGCGGCGGGCGACCTGCCCCCGCGTCCAGCCTGGGTGAGTGCCTTCTACGCGGAGTAGAGGTGGCACGCAAGCGGACTTCGTCACTTTCGCTGCTCCCTGCATCTTTCCTCGCGCGAGCGTAGGGGTGGGTTTCCAAACTCGCCCCTACAAACCCGCGCTTCGAGGGGGGCTGGGAGTTGAAGTCGAGAGAAGAGCACAACACGTTCTGAACGCCCGACTGACAGCCATGGCATACATTTTCAAGGAGGGACTTCATGGCACATTGGCGACAACTTCTGCTGGCGTTGACCATCCTGAGTACACTGCTGCTCGGCGGATTCTTCACCGCGAGCGAGGTACGACCCGCGCAGGCAGGCGGTTCGTGGTCGGCGTGGCTGTACAACGCCGAGCGTGGCACACTGGTACACGTCTTCCCTGACGGCGTGCCAGCGACTACCACGACCCTGCCCCTGCCCGCGGGCATCACTTCTTACCCCTATGCGGTCACCATCTCGCGCGACGGTGCGCGCCTGGCGGGGTGCTTCGTGGACGGCGCGGGGCAGACCAGCGTGCGCGTCTACGACCTGTACAGCGCGGCCTATCTCAGTACCTATGTGGCGGCTGGCGGGCCGGTGCAGGGCTGCTCGTTGGGGCGCTATGCCTTCAGCGAAGACGGCTCGTTGCTGGCCTTCGGTATTCTCAACCACTACCCCGGCATGGCCGACGCGCGCCCCGGCTGGGAACTGCTGGTGATGCAGGTCGGCACGGGCGCGATCGTCTATCGGCTTGACTCCAATATGTCCTCTGTTGCCGCGTTGGGCATTGATCCCGGCGGCAAGATGCCGCTGGTGGAGACCTTCGAGGGACCGACCGCGACGCGCCCCGGCCTGATCACCTTCAAACCGGTGCAGTGGGGTACCG
>DAOTZZ010000321.1:0-19436 GCA_034433965.1 Anaerolineae bacterium | reverse complement strand
GTTTATGTGGGGCAGGCGGAGTAGGCAGTTGCCGAGCCGATCCACGCCGCCCTTCGGATGTCACCTGCCAATGGCCAACGGCTGACACCAGGACTCAAAACTCCGGACTCAGGACTCCCGACTCGCCATGGTTGACTTCACGCTCACTTTTCCTCCCGGTTTCATGTGGGGCACGGCGACCTCGGCGCACCAGGTTGAGGGTGGCAACACCAACAACAACTGGGCCGCCTGGGAACAGCAACCGGGGCGTATCTTTCAGGGTCAGCGGGCGGGGCGGGCCTGTGACTGGTGGCGCGGGCGCTACGCGGAGGACTTCGACCGCGCCGCGGCTCTGCATCAGAACGCGCACCGTTTCTCGGTCGAGTGGAGTCGCATCGAGCCGGAGCGCGGCAAGATAGACCGCTCTGCGCTCCGCTTCTACGCTGAGATGATCGCGGCGCTGCGGACGCGGCACATGGAGCCGCTGCTGACCCTGCACCATTTCACCAATCCGTTGTGGATCGAGGAGGAAGGGGGCTGGCTCAACCCGCAGACTGTCCGGCGCTTCGCTCACTTCGTGCGGGTGATGGCGGAAGAACTGGGCGCGGACGTAACCCTGTGGTGCACCATCAACGAGCCGATGGTCTATGCGACGCAGGGCTATCTGTTGGGGCGCTTCCCGCCCGGTGAACGTAACCTGGGGCACGCTCTGCGCGTGGCCGAGCACCTGTTGCGCGGCCATGTCGCCGCCTATCGCGCTCTCAAAGAGGTGCGACCGGACGCGCAAATTGGCCTGGCCAAACATCAGATCGGCCTGGTGCCTCACCGTCCAGCCTGGCTGCATCAACCCGCGCTGGCGCTGGTGCGGCAGATGTTCAACCGCGCTTTCATTCTGGCCCTGACAAACGGTGAACTGCGTTTCCTGCGCCGCACCATTGCGGTGCCGGAAGCGCGCGATACATTCGACTGGATTGGCCTCAACTATTACTATCGCTTTCGGGTGGGGTTCAACCTCTTCAAGCCGCGACAGGCGTTCATCGAGCAGACGCGCCCCTGCGATGGTCTGCTGGGGCCACAGAGCGTCGGTGAAATCTGGCCGGAGGGATTGTTCGAGCAAATCCGCTGGTTGGCCGAGCGCACAGACAGGCCGATCTACATCACCGAGCACGGTGTCCCTGACGCCGACGATAGTCTACGCCCGCTGGTGCTGGTGCGCGGTCTGCGCAGTGTGTGGCGGGCGATCAATTTCAACTACCCGGTCAGGGGCTATTTCTTCTGGACGCTGGTGGACAACTTCGAGTGGGCCGAAGGCTACGACCCGCGTTTTCGCTTCGGCCTGTTCGGTTGCGACCCGCAGACACAGCAACGCACGCCGCGCCGCAGCGCCGAACTCTACGGCGAAATCTGCGCCGCCAACGCCCTGACGATGGACATGGTGCGGCGCTATGTGCCAGAGCATGCCGACGCGCTGTTCCCTGGTGTGCCCGTGCAGCGAGAAGTACACCTGCCCGCCCGTCGCTGAGATAGAGAGGTTCCGCCCGTGCGTCCTCAGCTTCTCGGTTTCGTGCTGATCGTTGTGCTGCTGATGTTGTCAGCGCCTGTCGTTGCTCAAGAGGACAACAAACCCATGATCATCGCTCATCGCGGCGCGTCCGGCTATCTCCCTGAACACACGCTGCCGGCCAAAGCCATGGCCTATGCGATGGGAGCCGACTATATTGAGCAAGACGTTGTGCTCACCAGGGACAATGTCCCGATTGTTGTGCACGATATTGTCCTGGATACGGTCACCAATGTGGCCGAGGTTTTCCCAGGTAGGGCGCGTGGAGACGGTCATTTCTACGCCATTGACTTCACACTGGCCGAGGTCAAACAACTGAAGGTGCACGAACGCATAGACCCACAGACCGGTCAGCCTGCTTTTCCGGGTCGCTTTCCTCTGGAGTCTGTCGTGGGATTTCAAATTCCCACTCTGGAAGAAGAGATCGTCATGATCCAGGGGCTGAATCGCAGCGCTAGTCGCGCTGTGGGCATCTATCCAGAACTGAAGGAGCCGGCTTTTCACCTGCAGGAAGGCAGAGACATCGGGGCGGTCGTGCTGGAGATGTTGGGCCGGTACGGCTATTCCCGCCGCCAGGACAACGTCTACGTGCAGTGTTTCGACCTGGCATATCTGCGTTATCTGCGCGAGACGCTGGGCACCGATCTCAAACTGGTGCAGCTGATCAGCAGCAGTCAGGCCGCGCTGGTGACACCGCAAGGACTGAGTACCATCGCCACCTATGCTGACGCCATCGGGCCAAGTCTGGGCCTGGTGCTCAGCTTCGACGCGCAAGGACAGCCGCACGTTACCGATCTGGTGGCGCAGGCACACGCGCGCGGTCTGGCCGTGCACGCCTATACCGCCCGCGCCGATGCCTTGCCACCGAACGCACCAGATTTCGAGTCGTTGCTGGCGGCGGCTTTTGTGGACGCCGGGCTGGACGCCATCTTCACCGACCACCCCGACCGCGCCGTGACGTTCGTCAAGTCGCTTGAATGAGTTGAAGATCACCGCGCAGGCGCACAGGACGAAGAGCAGAAGTTCAGTCTCCGCGCGCTGTGCGCCTCAGCGGTTCAGTAGCTTGTCTCCTCAGTCGCCCGCCTGCGCTGCGGGAGATTTGGGAGCGCGCCTGCGCCCCTCTGCCTGAGGTACACCGCCCGGCCACCAGGTCCAGCGCCCGAACAACGTGGCCAGGGCTGGATCGAGCACAGTGCGCACCACAAAGGTATCTACCAGCACGCCGAAGGCCACCGCGAAGCCAATCTCCAGCAACCCGGCCACTTCGCCGGTCAGCAGCGCGGCGAACGTGCCGGAGAGGATCATCCCCGCTGAGGTGATGATCGCGCCGGTGGTGGCAACGGCGACGTGCACGCCCTCACGCAAGCCATGTCTGCCGACTTCCTCTTTGATGCGCCCGAACAGGAAGATGCTGTAGTCAATGCCCAGCGCCACCAGGAAGACGAAGGCGAAGAATGGCACGTACCACGTCAGGCCGGCCACGCCCAGCGTGGTCTTGAAGAGCAGGTTGGTCAGCCCCAGGGTGAAGGTGAAGGAAAGTACCACCGTGCCGATCAGATAGAGGGGCGCAATCACGCTGCGCAACATCAGCAGCAGGACGATGAAGATACCCAACAACACAAAGCCGATGGCGCGCGGCAGGTCTTGATTCATCGTGTCACGGATGTCAGCGTTGACTGCCGAGCCGCCGCTGATATCGGCTTCCCCGCCGCCGGTGCGATACTCCTTCAGGATGCGCCGGATAGCGGTGACGGTATTCAGCGCGGAGTCGCTGCTCGGCGAGTCGGCCAGAATCACGTCCAGCTTGAAGGCAGTGCCTCCGGCGGCCAGATACGTGGAAACCAATTGCCCGGCCAGCGCTGTGTCGAAGTTCCCTTCGCTAGCGGGCAGCGTGTTGACCAGGTCGAGCAGGCTGATGGGCAACAGGTAGGGATCGGGCACGCTTTCGAAGCGGGTCGCCAGCCCCTCCAGGGCCGCATTCAGGTCATCCCGGCGCGTCAGCAATTGCAGCGGATTGGCCAGCAAGTCGCGCAGCAGGAGCAGGTTGGGGTCGTCAGCGACTTGTGGGAAGCGCCCGGCTAGCAGGTCGAGGTAAGCGTTCATGCCGTCGAGCGCGGTGCGCAGTTGGGCCGGAGTCATGGTCGCTGCGCTGCCAGGGTTGTCGAGCGCGCTCTGGATCAGGCGTAGCTGAGCGCTCACGTGCAGGATGTTGTGCAGGCCACCGTTGCGCTGGCCGAGCGGATCGTCAAGTCCGCGCACGTCGAAGATGCCGTCCAGGGCGGCGATCTGATCGCTGAGGCGCACGATGTCGGCGGCGATACGGTCAGGGTTGCGCTCCGTCACGACAACGGTCAGCGGCATGGTGTTGCCTGCGCCCAAGCTGTCCTGCAGCAACTTGAAACCCATTACGACGGGTTTTTCGTCCGGCAGGTCGTCGAGCAGATCGTAGGTGACGGGCTGCGTCAGACCGTAGACCGACAGCGGGAGCATGAGTGCCACGATCACCAGGATCACCACCAGGGGGCGCGTGCTGACCCATTGCGAGGTCAGGCCATACCAGCGTCCTACGGGGCGATGGGTGGCCTGGCCCGGCCAGAAGGCGCGGTGCCCCAAAGTGGCGAGCAAGGCGGGGACGAAGGTTAGCCCAGCCAGCAGGGTAATGATCACCGCCAGGGCCAGGGCCGGGCCGGTAGTATTGAAGATGCCCATTTTGGCGAAGATCATGGCCATGAAGCCCACGAAGATCGTCCCCGCGCTGCTGGTGATCGTCTCTCCCACACGGTGCACGGTGTGCGCGGTCGCTGCCTCAATGCCCGGTTTGTCGGCCATTTCTTCGCGGAAGCGGCTGATCAGAAACAGGCAATAGTCTGTGCCTGCGCCATACATGATGGTGATCAGCAACACGTTGGCGTAGGTGGTGATGGTCAGGTAATGCGCGCCCAGCCAGGCGACGATGCCGCGCGTGATCAGGTAGGCGACGGTGACCGCCGACAGGGGGATGAGTGGGCTGACCGGTGAGCGGTAGACTATCAGCAGCATCACGATCACCAGTCCGATGGTCACCCAAATGGCACGGTCGGCGCTGGTGACGACCGACTCACTGGTACCGTAGACGAGGGGGCTGGCTCCGGTCTGATAGGCGTGCACGTTCGCGGGGCGATTGGCTTCCAGCCAGGCGTCAATCTGCTGCATGGCCTCGATGGCGGGCGGCTCGGTGGCGGTCTCGGTCATGTTGACGCGCACCAACGCCACGCGGTTGATCAGCGAGGGATCGGGGCTGCCCTCGCCGGCGATCAGCAAGGCGGCCAGGGTGGGCGACTGCGTGGGCGACGTGATGGCGCTGAGCACCTCCGGCGCGGCGTCGCTGCTGGCCCACTCCGTGAAGGCGCGGATGTAACGCCCGGCCTCGGTCTCGAACTGCTCCTCGAAGGTGGGCGCGTCCGGATTCAGGATGCCCTCCGCTGAGTCGCGGGCGTCGAAGACGATCACCGAACTGCCCAGAGCGGTGTCGTGGGGGAAGACGCGCTCGTACAGGGCCGTGGCACGCTGATAGGGGGCATCCTTGGGCAGGAAGTCCACCAGGTCGGAGCTGACCACGTCTTCGAGCTTGGGTGCGGTCAGGGTGACGATGATCGCCGCGGCGATCCAGGCAATGATGATAGGATAGCGATAGCGCGTGGCAAAACGCCCCAGGAATTCGAAGATCATGCCGTGACCTCCGGAGTGTGGGAATCTTGGGACTCTGCGGTATGAGCGACAACGCCGCGTTGCAGCACGCCGAGCATGAAGTCGGCCAGGTCAGCGGCGGTGTAGCCGGTGTCGTTTTCCAGCCACCAGCCCAGCAATTGAATCATCATGCCGGTGACGATCTGCGCCAGCACGTGCGGGGGAACGGAGAGCGTCTGCTGGGGGAATTCGTTGATCAGAGTGCGCTCGATGACCGTAGCCAGATATTGCCGTCCGAAGGCGTTGAGTTGTGTCGAAGCCGCCCCGCCGACCATGATCAGCATCAGTTCGCGGTGCTCCTCCGCCCAGCGAAACACCCGCTCGAAGCTCGCCCTGGCCCAGTCTGGGTCGAAGGGGTGGACGCGCGGCGCGCTGATGATCTCGGCCACCAGCGCGTTGAAGCCCTGCTCCATCAGTTCGCGCACGCAGGCCTCTTTGTTGTCGAAATGCTTGTAGAAGGTGGCCTTGCTGACGTCGGCCCGCTCGGTGATGTCCAGGATGTCCACCTGGCTGTAGCCTTTGGCGCTGATCAGGTCGCGCGCAGCGTCAATGAGCCGCTGATGGGTGGCGGCTTTGCGCCGCTCGTGACGGTCGCGGTGTTCGCGGAGCTTCTTCTTGAGCATGGTCGGCTGGTCTGTTCCCGCGAAATTTGTATACGGACTGTCTATTAGTAGACGGAACGACTACTATTCTAGGTCAAATCGGGCGCGTGTCAATAGGGCAAAAGGGGGAAATGCAAGACTTCCGAAGGCTGCGCAGCCTTCGGAAGTCTGTGCTCTTGCGCCTGCGACGCGCCGCCATATGCTCGTGCGCCGGGGGGAGAGCCTACCCCAGCGCCCCGCGAATGCGCGCCGCCAAGTCGCGCACGGCGTCTACGCTCTCAGCGCCAGCGCGCACCAATGCGCTGCCGACGATGAACCCTTCGGCCAGGCCATTCATGGCGCGCGCCTGCTCCGGCCCGCTGATGCCGAAACCGACCACGCGCGGGCAGTCGGTCTGTGCGCGGATACGCGCCAGGAAATCGCCCAGGTCGGGCGGGAGCGTCGCGCGCGCGCCGGTCACGCCCGTCACGGAGACGACGTAGATGAAGCCGCGCGTCCGCTCTGCCACCAGGCGGATGCGCGCGTCGGTGCTGGTGGGGGCCAGGAAGAAGATCAACGCCAGCCCCTCGCGGGCACAAGCCCCGGCGAACAGGTCGGCTTCTTCCGGCGGCAGGTCGGGGATGATCAGGCCGTCGGCACCGGCGGCGTGTGCGTCGCGGGCGAAGGCGTCCGGCCCGTAGGCCAGCAGCGGGTTGAGGTAGCCCATCAGCAGCATCGGCTGGCCTACGCCGCGTGCGCGTAGCTCGCGTACTGCCTCCAGGCAGCGCCGGACAGTGACACCGTTGCGCAGCGCGACCTGCGTCGCCGCCTGGATGGTTGGGCCATCGGCGAGCGGATCGCTGAAGGGGATGCCGATCTCGAAGCCGTCCACGCCCACGTCGGCCATGGCCTGGATCGCTTCCAGCGACGCCTCAACCGTTGGATAGCCGACCGGGTAGTAGGGCAGAAAGGCAGCGCGTCCTTCGGCGCGGGCGGCGGCGAACATGGCGGCCAGGGCGTCCAGGCCGGTCTTTGTACGTGTTATCTGACTCATGCCTCACCCCCCAACGCCGCGATGACGGTGTCCAGGTCTTTGTCGCCGCGCCCGGACAGATTGACCAGCAGGATGGCGTCGCGGGGCATGGTCGGCGCGAGTTTGATCGCTTCGGCGATGGCGTGCGCGCTCTCCAGCGCGGGGATGATCCCTTCTAGCTGGCAAAGCAGTTGAAAAGCGGCCAGGGCTTCGTCGTCGGTGGCCAGAGTGTAGTGCGCCCGCTCGATCTGGCGCAGGAAGGCGTGTTCTGGCCCTACGGCAGCGTAGTCCAGCCCGGCGGAGATGCTATGCGTGTCGGTGATCTGCCCGTCGGCGTCCTGCAACACAAAGGAGCGCGTCCCATGCAATACGCCGGGGCGTCCGCGTGCGGGATCAGCGAAGCGGGCGGCGTGCTCACCGCTGGCAATGCCGCGCCCGCCCGCCTCCACGCCGATCAGCTCTACGTCTTCGTCGTCGCGGAAGGCATGGAACAGGCCGATGGCGTTGCTGCCGCCGCCCACGCAGGCGATGCAGGCGTCCGGCAGCCGCCCGACCTGAGCGAGCATCTGCTCGCGCGCCTCGACGCCGATCACGCTCTGGAATTCGCGCACGATCAGGGGGTAGGGGTGTGGGCCGAGCGCCGAGCCGAGCAGGTAATGGGTGGTGGCCACGTTGGTCACCCAGTCGCGGATGGCCTCGTTGATGGCGTCCTTGAGCGTCTTGCTGCCGCTCTCGACAGGGATCACTTCTGCGCCGAGCAGCTTCATGCGGAAGACGTTGGGGCGTTGACGGGCCATATCCACGCTGCCCATGTAAACGTGACACTCCATGCCCAGCAGAGCACAGACGGTCGCCGTTGCTACGCCGTGCTGACCCGCGCCTGTCTCGGCGATGATACGCCGCTTGCCCATGCGCTCGGCGAGCAAGGCCTGGCCGAGCGCATTATTGATCTTGTGCGCGCCGGTGTGCGCCAGGTCTTCGCGCTTGAGGTAGATGCGCGCCCCGCCCAGATAGTCGCTGAGACGCGCGGCATAGGTGAGCGGGGTGGGGCGACCTGTGTAAGTCGCCTGGAGAGCGGCGAAGCGCCCCTGGAAGGCCGGATCGCGGCGCGCACTCTCGAAGGCCGCGGTCAGTTCGTCCAGCGCCGGTACGAGTGTCTCCGGCACGAAGCGCCCGCCGAATTCACCGAAGTAACCGCGCTCATCGGGCAGCGCGATCGTTGTGTTTGCAACAGAAGCGGTCATCATTCACTCCTGATCGGCTGATTTCACCGCTGCGATAAAGGCGCGGACACGCTCTATATCCTTAACGCCAGGGGCGCGCTCGACGCCGCTGGCCACATCTACTCCCCAGGGCCGGATCGCGCGCACCCGTGCGGCGACGTTCTCTGGCATCAACCCGCCGGCGAGCATGATGCGCGGCTCGACGGCTGTGATCGCCCGCGCTACGTCCTCACTCGCCTGCTCGCCAGTGCCGCCGTAAAGCTGCGGGTGATAGGCATCCACCAGCAGGGCGGGCAGCCGTTCGCCGCGAGGAGCGTAAGCGGCGAAAGTGCGGGCATTTTCCACCGCCTCGACGCCATCACGGGGACGCAGGGCTTTGTAGGCGCGTCCATCCAACGCGGCCAGTGTGTCTGGCGGCTCGTCGCCGCTCAGTTGCGCCGCGTCCAGCCCGACCTCGTCCAGAATGCGTCTAATGGTGGCCGCGTCTGCGTTCACGAAGACGCCCACCAGCACTGGACAAGCGCTCCCCAGCACAGTGCGCAGCCCTGCTGTCAGCCGCTGTGCCCTCTCTGAGGGGAGATAGCGCGGGCTGGGGGGATAGAAGTTCAGGCCGAGTAGATCGGCGCCAGCCTCGGCGCAGCGCAAAGCGTCGTCGAGCGTGGTCACACCGCAAATCTTGACGCGGGTCATCGTTCCACCTCGCGAAGTTGACTGCTCAGCTCGCGGACGCGTGCGGCGATATCGGACGCAGTGACCAGCGCTTCGCCGACCAGCACAGCGTGTGCGCCCGCCGCGCCCATGCGCCGGACATCGTCCGCGGTGAAGATGCCGCTCTCGGCAACCAGCGTCACGCTCTCAGGCAACAGACGGGCCAGGCGCTCGGTCGTCGCCAGGTCAACAGTGAAGGTGCGCAGATCGCGGTTGTTGACGCCGATCAGCGGTGCGCCGAGCGCCAGGGCGCGCTCTAACTCGGCTTCGTCGTGCACCTCGACCAGCGCAGCCATGCCCAATTCTGTAATCAGGGCGTGCAGATCGGACAGGCGGGCATCGTCGAGGGCGGCGACGATGAGCAACACGGCGTCCGCGCCCGCCGCGCGCGCCTCGTAAAGCTGGTAGGGATCGAGCACGAAGTCCTTGCGCAGGACAGGGACGCTCACCACAGTGCGGACGGCGCTCAGATGAGCCAGGTCACCGCCGAAAAAGCGTTCGTCGGTCAGCACGGAGATGGCTGCCGCGCCGTTGCCCGCGTAAGTTGTCGCCAGAGCCAGTGGGTCGAAGTCCGGCAGCAGGACACCACGCGACGGCGATGCCCGCTTGATCTCGGCGATGAGCGCCACGGTTTCGCGGCGCACGGCGGCTCGCATGTCGCGCGGCGGAGACGCCTCGCGCGCGGCAGCCATCACCGTCGCCTCGCTCGCGCGGGCCTTGCGCGCCGCGATCTCCTCGACCTTGTGCGCCAGAATCTTATCCAGCACGCTCTGCGTGCGCACGAAGTCAGCCGCCATGCGCCAGCTCCTGGCTGAAGGCGATCAGCGCGTCGAGCTTGGCCAGCGCCGCGCCGCTGGCAATGGAGTCGGCGGCCAGGGCGATGCCCTCGCCGAAGTCATTGGCCTTCCCTGCAGCTACCAACGCCGCGCCCGCGTTGAGCAGCACTATGTCGCGCTTGGGGCCATTGACTTCGCCGCTGAGGATGCCGCGCAGGATACGGGCGTTCTCCCTGGCGTCTCCGCCGAGCAACTCCCAGATGTGCGCGGGCGTCAGATCGTAGTCCAGCGGGTTCAGTTCAAAGGTGCGCACTTCCCCATTGGCGTAGTGACTGACGACGTTGGGACCGGTGGTGGTCAGCTCGTCAATGTTGCCGTAGCCACACACGACGATGGCCGAGATTGCGCCCAGCTCGCCGAGCACATTAGCCAGGTACTCGGTCAGGTCGGGCGCGAAGACGCCCATCAACTGACGGCGCGCCCCCGCCGGATTGGTCAACGGGCCGAGGATGTTGAAGATGGTACGCACGCGCAATTCGCGGCGCGGGCCGAGGGCGTATCTCATGGCCGGGTGCAGTTTGGGCGCGAACAGAAAGCCGATGCCGATCTCATCTATGCAGCGCCCGACCTGCTCCGGCGTCAGGTCGAGGTTGACGCCCAACTCGGCCAGTACGTCGGCGCTGCCGCAGCGGCTGGTGCTGGCGCGATTGCCGTGCTTGGCGATACGCACACCCGCTCCCGCTGCCACGAAAGCGACTGTGGTGCTGATGTTGAACGTGCCAGACTTGTCGCCGCCGGTGCCGCAGGTGTCGAGCAGGTCACCGTCGAAGCGGGTGGGGACTTTGATGGCGTTGGCGCGCATGGCGCGGGCGCTGCCCAGAATCTCGGCTTCGGTCTCGCCCTTCATGCGCAGGCCCATCAGGTAAGCGCCGATCTGCGCTTCAGTTGCTTCGCCGCGCATGATCTGATTCATCACCGCTTCGGCCTCTTCGGCGCGCAGTTGCCCGAAGCGACTGATGATGTCAATGGCTCGCTGAATGTCAAGGGCTGGGGTCATGGTCTTTTCCTCCCACTGATTACCCTCTTACAAGCGGTTTTCCAGGAAATTCTGCAGGATGCGCGGCCCGAAGCGGGTGAGAATGCTCTCCGGATGGAACTGCACACCTACCACGGGGTAGCGCTTGTGACGCAGCGCCATCACCTCGCCCGCGTCGGTGAACGCAGTGACCATCAACTCATCGGGTAGCGGCTCCTCGACGATCAGGCTGTGATAGCGCGTGGCTTCGAAGGGGCTGGGCACGCCAGTGAAGAGCGGCGCGTTCTTGTGGTAGACCAGGCTGGTCTTGCCGTGCATCAGGCGTGGAGCACGCACGACACGCCCGCCATAGGCCTGTCCGATGCACTGATGGCCCAGGCACACGCCCAGGATGGGGGTCGTCGGCCCCAGGGTGCGGATTACGTCGAGCGAGACGCCGCCGTCGTCGGGCGTGCCGGGGCCGGGCGAAATGACGATATGCGACGGGCGCAGGGCGCGCACCTCGTCCAGCGTGATCTGATCGTTGCGGGCCACGCACAGGTCAGCGCCCAGCTCGCCCATCAGTTGCACCAGGTTGTAGGTGAAGCTGTCGTAGTTATCAATGACCAGGATCATCAGCAACTCTCCTAACCCAAGCCTGCTTCGGCATTCTGCAGAGCCAGAGCCACCGCGCGCGCCTTGTTGACCGTCTCCTCATACTCGCGGGACGGGTCGCTGTCGGCGACAATGCCCGCCCCCGCCTGGAAATACACCTGATCCCCACGCATGAGCATGGTGCGGATGGTGATGCAGGTATCCATCGAGCCGTCGAAGCTGAAGTAGCCCACCGCGCCGCCGTATGGCCCGCGCCGCGTGCCTTCCAGTTCCTCGATGATCTCCATCGCCCGCACTTTCGGCGCACCGCTGAGTGTGCCCGCGGGGAAAGTGGCCCGCAGCAGGTCGAAGGCGCTCAGCCCAGCCCGCAAGCGTCCCTGCACCTGACTGACGATGTGCATCACGTGTGAATAGCGCTCGACGACCATCATGTGCGGCACGC
Source organism: Anaerolineae bacterium (assembly GCA_034433965.1). Lineage (GTDB taxonomy): Bacteria > Chloroflexota > Anaerolineae > Aggregatilineales > Aggregatilineaceae > UBA2029. Next base: position 7,777 of record DAOTZZ010000321.1, on the reverse strand, counting down.
AGACAGTGCCGTAGTCGCAGACGCGGCCCAGGTCGTTGCGCCCCAGGTCTACCAGCATCACGTGTTCGGCGCGCTCTTTCTCGTCGGCGAGCAGTTCGGCGGCCAGCGCTTCATCTTCGGCTTCGGTGTGCCCGCGCGGGCGCGTGCCGGCGATCGGTCGCAGCGTGGCGACGCCGTCTTCCAGGCGTACCATCATCTCCGGCGAGGCACCGATCAGCGCCAGATCGTCGCTGAAGCGCAGGAAGAACATGTAGGGGGAAGGATTGAGCGCGCGCAGCGCCCGGTAAATGGTGAAGGGCGGGGCGGTCGTGCGGCGGCTGAAGCGCTGCGAGAGCACGATCTGAAAGGCATCTCCGGCGGCGATGTACTCTTTGGCGGCGCGGACGCTGGCCTCGAACTGTTCGCGCGTCATATTGCTGCGCAGCTCGCGGTCGGTTGCCCCGTTTCCGGCGTATTCCTGTACCAGCGGCAATGGCCCGGCCAGCCGGTCGAGGATCGCGTCAATCCGTTGCACAGCGTCGTTGTAGGCAGCGTCCGGATCGCCGGTGTTGTAGGCGTTCGCCAGCACGATCAGTTGATGCCTGGCATGATCGAAGATGACCAGCGTATCGGCCAGCAGGAAAGCCGCATCCGGCACGCGCAGGTCGTCGGTGGCTGTGGCGGGCAGACGCTCGAAATAGCGCACGACATCGTAGCTCAGGTAACCCACGGCTCCGCCGACGAAGCGCGGCAGCCCCTCGACTTTCACCGGACGAAAGCGGGCCATCTCCGCCTGGATCGCGTGCAGCGGGTCTTCGTCAGCGGACAGCGGACGTGTGATCAGGTCGTCACCGCGCCGCATCGTGAGTGTGTTGTCCTGCACGGTGATCAGCGCCTGCGCGTCCACGCCCAGGAAGGAGTAGCGCCCGACCTGTTCGCCACCCTCGACGCTTTCCAGCAGGAACGACGGCCTGTCGGGGCGGGCGAGCTTGAGGAAGACCGAGACCGGCGTTTCCAGGTCGGCCAGCAGTGTGCGGTAAACCGGCACCAGATCGCCCTGTTCGAACAGGCGCAGGACGGTCGCCCGGTCGGGGACGACGGGCGCGCGGGTACGGAGAAGTTCTGGTGAAAGTGCCATCGGTGCGCCTCCTGACTGTATCCCAAAAAGGAATCTCCCCTTCCCATCAAGGACGAGAAGAGGAGATTCCCGCGGTGCCACCTTGGTTAAGCGGCTGCCCCTAAACAAAAAAATCCACGGTGAACGCGCGGATTTTGAGGGAGAAGCCAGCTTCACTCTGCAGGGTACGGATGTCCTGGCATAGCCCGAACCTCGATACCCTTCACCCTGGTAACGGTGGTGCTTCCGGTGCGGGCTACTGGCGCTATCCGCAGCGCGTTCGACCGCACAGCTCCCTGGCCCATTCCACACCGGCGCTTGTACCGCCTTCGCAGCAACCGGCGGCTCTCTGAACACCGCTTCGGTGTGTACTATTCCAGATCAACGCTTTTGCATATGTACTTGTTCAAAAAGGTAGCAAGGTTTGGCGGCGTTGTCAAGCACTTTGGAAACCCAAAACAGGTGTGTGCGAAATGCGTTGGACAGTCTCCGCCCTGCCCGCAGGGGCCTCTCATTCGCTGGCCAGGGGTACCGCTTGCGGCTCCACCTCGGATACAGGCTTTGGCGGCGTAGCGTGCGGCAACGTTACGTAGAAAGTGGTGCCATGGCCGGGGGCGCTCTCGAAAGTGAGCACCCCGCCCTGTAACTCGACTGCCCGCTTGACGATGGACAGGCCCAGGCCGGTGCCGGGAGTGTGGCCTACATTGCTGGCGCGGAAGAACGGTGTGAAAAGATGCGCCTGTTCTTCCGGAGGGATGCCGATGCCCTCGTCGCGCAGGGTGAGGACGGTGTGCCCGTTGTCCTGGGCGATGCTCAAGCACACGGCCTTGCCCGGCGGAGAATACTTGACGGCGTTGGAGAGCAGGTTGCGCAGCACCAACGTCATCAGGTTTGGGTCGGCCTGAACAGGGCGCGGCGATGGCGCAGGCTGTAGGGTCACGGTCACGTCTCTGCCCTCGGTGAGCGTCAGTTCGCCCACCACCCGCTGCGCGAGCGCGTTGACGTCCAGCGGTTCGGGGTGCACTTCCAGCGCGCCCGTCTCCGTCCGCATGTGCACCAGCAGATCGTCGGTGAGTTGCCGCATGGTGGCGACGGCATTCTTGATATGAAGCAACCGTTCGTGGCGCTCCCCCTCCGTCTGACGATCCCAGTAGAAATCCAGCAGATCGGCAGCCGACTGAATGACAGCCACAGCGGTGTGCGGAATTCATGCGATGCCACCGAAAGGAACTGCGTCTTCAGGCGGTTGATCTCTATCTCGCGGTTCAGGGCGCTGCGCAGGTGTGCTTCCATCTGCTTCTGCGGCGTCAGATCGTGCAGGGTGACGATAAGACGCGGAGAGCGCTTGAGACGGGTCCGAAGCGGCGACAGCACGACCTCGAATTCTCCCGCCTGGCGCGTCAGAGACTGACAATGGAAGGCCACTTCGGGCAAAGTCTGAGTGCTCTGCAGGGTGCTGGCATCGCGCAGCGCGCTCTGGAGCGCTTCGCGGTGTTCGGGGTGCTCCGGACAGACGACATCCAGCAGAGAGCGTTGCCCTGGCCCACAGATGGCTTCGAAGACGGTGTTGGCTTTGAGGATGGCGCCATCGGCGGTGACCAGAACGATGGGATCGGCGCTGCCGTTGAGAATGTCGCTCAGTTCCTGGCCACTTTCCAGCATCTGAATGACCAGCAGGGCGATTACCAGGCCCATCGCTCCCGCAAACACCAACAGTAGCGTCGTGAACAGCGCGCGGCTGACCAGGCTATGCTGGTAGATGTCACGCTCATTGACGGCGCGCACAATCAGCGCAGGCTCGCCCTCTACATCGCGCAGCACGGCATAGGCCGCGATGTACTCGTTGCCAAGTGTGTGCGCATATTCCGGTTCCCCGCCGGAAAGTCGCTCGCGGGCTGCGGCGAAGTCCGCGGGCAAATCTTCGGACTGCCAGGGGAAGAAGGTGATCTCGCTGCGCGCAACGCCTTCAAAATGACTCAACATAGCCTCGTCCAGCCAGCGCCCGAACAACAGAATGCCCCTGGGAGAGCCGGTGCGAGCGCTGGTGCGGATCGGCTCGGCGGCGAAGAGCAGCGGGCCTTCGGGCAGGTTCAGCAGACCGGCTGATGGGTGTGGCGGCCTGACCAGAGCGGCGAGCAGGTCGCTTTGCAACAAGGATGCAGGCGGCGGCACTTCGCTTTCGTTCTGGGCATCATAGGCCTTGCTGAACACTACCCGACCAGAGGTATCGAGCAGCATGGCCAGGTCGAGGTTTAGTGTCTGGAAGGTTTCCGTTGGGTAGTTCGAAGTAAGGTAGTCCGGGTCACGGTCGGCCATGAACTGATAGGTATCGTCCCAGTTGGCCCAGTCTGCAGCCTGTGCCGCCAGCCCTGACACTTCGCTGCGATACACATAGAGCACGCTCTTGATATGCTGGCGTGCGTGTTCCCGCTCCAGTTGCGCAATACTGTGGGCGATGAAGGTGTTGGAAGCGATGGCGAGCAATAGCACAAACCCTGCGAGCAGGGCAATGATGATCAGAGGTATTCTCTTCGGGAAAAGCATAGGGGTTTGGGACGGAGCTCCTGAAAGGGAGACTCGACTGATGGTGGACAAGATGGAAAACCCTCGTACGATGGTTCTCTCATTCTATTCGGGCAAGATTAAAATATCATAAAAATCAGTCTGGAGTCATAAAGGTTTGGTGAATTTTACCGGGGCGGGGGCCTGTTCAGGGCCGCGCCAGCCGCACCGTGATCAGCCCTGGCAGCGGATTGGGAATGACCAGAGTACCGGCCTGACTGGCGGTCTGTGTTTGCGCCAGCGTGCCCGCACCGGTGATGGAATAGGCCGCTCTCGGCTCCAGGCCGGTGACCAGCAGCCCGGTCACGCCGGACATGACTTCGAAGGTCGCTGCGCGGATGGTGCTCCCATCCTCTGGAGTCGCGTCGAAGATCACCTGCGCTGTCCCCAGCGCTGCGCCGCGCACTCCTTCGCCCAGCACCAGCACGCCAGCAGCGGGCGGTGAAGCGGCAGCGTCCTGCGCCACGAAGAGGGTGAGGAACCAGTGATCCAGGTTCGGCGCGCCAGGGGCGATCTCCAGCCGATACAGGCCGTAGGGCGCGGACTCGAACTCGTTGCCGACCGGCTCGCCCCAACTGCGGTCTACCTGTTGCCCGGCCACTTCGTAGCCTTTGACGACGGTGACCTGGCTGCGGGGGAGCAGGTTTTGCACGTAGACGGCGCTCTCCCCGACCTGCGAGCGGAAGAACAGGCCCTGCGGCAACGGTTCAGTCTGAAAGTGAAAGACGGTCAGGGGAGTGTAGGCGGGGTAGGTGCTCACCACGCGGTCGTAGACGAAGACAGTAGACGGCGGCCAGTAGACGAACTCGCGGACGACTGCGCTGACCTTGGGGCGATTCTCTGGCGTGCTGTAGAACGTGCTGTTGTATGCGCCAGTGAGGTCAGCACGCAGATAGGTGATTCCCTCGGCCTGGACGAAGCGGATGATCGAGCCGGTGTCGTAAGCGCGCCAGTTGGTCAGCAAGTAGGGCAGGTTGACCGCCGTGCGCGGGTGCGGGCGCATGGTGCGCTGCCCGCAGTCGTTCAGCCAGACCTCGCGCTCGGCGTTGGGGCGGATGCCGTCGAAATTCTCCGCCAGGTCGCAGATCAGCACGGTATTCGCCGCAATGGTGCGGGCGTAGTAGTTGGCGTCGTGATCGGACGTGCCATCGCCGCTATAGACGCCGCCCCGCACGATCAGTTCTTCTCCGTTGTGATAGAGGGTGAAGTTGCCCTGATCGTAGAACTGATGGTAGGCCAGGCGGTCGCCCGCATTGAACGACACGTAAGTTGCCGTTCGGTCGTATTTTCCGGCGGCGTCCAGCCAGGCGGAGCGCATGAAGACGTGGCCCAGGTAGGGCGCAAACCAGACGGTGCTGTCCGGCGGCAGGCCGAACGAGTCTGGATCGCGCCACAGGAACTCTTCGGCGCTCATCCAGTCGGGGGAGCTATCGGGCGGCTGCCGCAGGAACCAGTCCATCCAGCGGGCGTGCTCGCTGCCCGCGAAGACCGTCCGCAGCAACAAGTCCTGGGCGCGGCCACAGGCAACGACGGGGTGATAGCGCTCGGAATCACCGATGATCGAGGGATAGCTGTGGATCAGATCGCCCCAGTCGGCGTTGTAGGTACGCGCCGTGCCCGGATGATAGAGGAACAGGTCGTAGGCCAGCCGGTCGTACCACCAGGGCGTATCGTCGAAGTAGTTCTCGCCCGCCGCCGTCCACCAGGCCAGCGCCGTCTGCGCATAGGCCCAGCCCGCCAGGAAGCCGTAGACCGGCCCTTCGGCCCAGGCCCCACCCGTCTGCAAGTCCAGGGCGGGCAGGATGGCATCGGCGAAGGTCTTGCGGCAGAAGGCCAGCAGACCCGGCGCGCCTTCGTGCTCGCCCCACAGCGCCAGCCCGCCCGCGGTGAGCGCCCACAGCCAACGCGCAGTATGGTTGTTCCAGACCATGATCTCGCCATCGAGCCAGACCAGGCCCTCCGGGTCGGCGGCGGGGTCGCGCAGGCGGGTGAGGGCGCGCCACAGCGACTCCCGTAGCGCGGCGCGGTCGTCGGCGGTCAGCGCGCCGTGCAACCAATCGTAGCCGACGGCCAGCGCGGCCACGTCGTCGAACAGGGCTCCGTCGAAGCCATCCTCTCCGCGCAGGGCGGGGTGTGTCTCCACACGATTGACCAGCCCCACCATGACGGCCCTGGCCCGCTCCGCGTAGCGCTGCTCACCGGTGACCAGCCAGGCCAGTGCCAGCGCGCGCAAGGCCGTCCCCGGTGACCACCCGGCGTCATCTTCCGGCGCATCCGACTCTACATAGGCCAGGAAATCCGTCCAGGTTCGCACCTGCCGGGCGGCTCGTGGTTGCAGGGTTTCCTGCACATAGGCCCGCGTGATCAGCAGACGCGGGTGAGCGCCGAACGCCGCCACCGGTAGCGGCGGATCGGTGTTCTGCGCGCGGGCGGGGATGAGGAGAGCTGACGCGGCCAAGCTCAGCGTCAGCAGCACTGCGCAGCATGTCACGAGAGTATGGTTTGCCCGGCGCATGGGGGTATCAAAACGGCAGATCGTCGTCGGAGACGAGCACCGTCGGCAGCGGCTCGATGCGCAGCCAGGTCCGGCCAATGCGGAACAATTGCCCTGGCGCGATCACGGTGCGCCCTTCAATACGCCGTTCGCCGAGGTAGGTGCCGTTGGTGCTGTGCAGGTCTTCCAGCCAGAAGGTCTGCCCGTCGTAGATCAGCACAGCGTGCTCGCGCGAGACCTGGCTGTCGTAGCTCAGGCACACGTCGCAGTCTTCGCGGCGACCGATGGTGATCTCCATCGGCTTGCCGGAGTCCAAAAAGGTCTCGAAACTGAGGGTAGAGCCATCCTGTGGGCCGCTCATCAGCGCAATGAGAATGTCGGTCATGGCTACTCACTCCTCCCTGTCCAGATGTCGGCGCGCCTCGGTGCGCTTCTCGCGCGAGGGCTGATGCGTGGGGTCAAGCTGCAGCGCCCGGTTGAAGGCGCTCACGGCCTCCTCCCAGCGCGCCAGTTGTAGCAGGGCATCGCCCAGGTTGTGCCAGAACCACACATCGTCGGGCATCAGCTCGACGGCGCGGGCGAAGCAGATCCCCGCTTCTTCCCAGCGTCCCAGGGCGGCGCAGGCCAGGCCCTTGCCGTTCCACGCCCAGGCGTAATCCGGCGCAAGGCGCAGCGCGCGATCGTAGGCCGCCAATGCCTCTTCGTGCCGTTCCAGGCGGCGCAACACCTGTCCCTTACGCGCCCAGGCTGTATCGCTCTCCGGCCCGACTTTGAGCGCCTGCTCGACCGCGTCCAATGCATCTTCTGCCCGTCCCAGGGCCAGCAATGGTTCGACTTGATTGATCCAGTACCAGGCACTGTTGGGATCGTACTCGGCAGCGCGTTCGTAGGAAATCAGCGCTTCTTCGCGGCGACCCATCGCTTCGAGCGCCAGGCCGCGCCCATTCCAGGCCCAGGCATAACCTGGTTCCACCTTCAAGGCGCGGTCATAGGCGGCGACGGCATCTTTGTAGCGCCCCATGCGACGCAGAACCTGGCCGCGCTTGGCCCAGCTTTCGGCGTGATTGCGGTTGAGGCGCAGCGCGCGTTCCAGCGGGCCGAGCGCGTCCTCGAAGCGCTGCAGGGTGACCAGTTCGTCAGCCTGGTTGTACCAGAACCACACGTCGTCGGGTTGAATGGCAGCGGCTTGTCTGAAGCACTGCAATGCCTCTTCGTGTCGGTCGAGGGCGCTGAGCGTCAGGCCGCGCCCGTTCCAGGCCCAGGCATAGTCGGGAGCCAGTTCCACAGCGCGGCTGTAACTGGCCAGGGCCTCTTCCAGGCGACCCATGCGGCGCAGCGCCTGCCCCTGTTTGGCCCAGGCGCGCGCATAGCGCGGGTCGGCTTCCAGAGCGCGCTGCAGCACTTCGAGCGCTTCCTGATGCCGCTTGAGCAGCACCAGGGTGTCGCCCAGGTTGTACCAGTAGAGCGGGTTATCTGGCTCGATGACGGCAGCGAGCTGGTAGGATTCGAGCGCCTCTTCGTGTCGCCCCAGCGCTTCCAGGACAATGCCATGCTCGTTCCACGCCCAGCTATACGAGGGATCGAGTTCGACGGCGCGATTGAGTCGCTCCAGTGCTTCGTCGGGG
>DAOTZZ010000320.1:0-4297 GCA_034433965.1 Anaerolineae bacterium | reverse complement strand
TTCAGCCCTGGAGACGTTGCCCTTTGCCGAGATCATGCGGCAGGGTGGCGTCGCAGCGGAAGTGCGCGCCTTCCTGGAGCAGACGCTCCATCTCAATCCTCTCTTCGCCGGAGACGGCTACACGCGCTGCGATGGGCGGGCGGTTTACGCCGAATACGTGTGCCTCAACCGCCCGCTGATCGCTTTCGAGTGCTGGTGTCAGATCGAGTTCCCCGTAACCCTGCCGTGAGCTGGCTCAACGCAATCGTCGTGATTCTCGATTGGTCGGCTGTACAGAGGAAATCCCCGCCTCTGTCGCCGGGCTGATGCTGGCATAAAAGTCAGCGTCGTAGGTACGCGTCTTCACCACCACAGGCATGGGCACCGCATGGCCCATGATCAACGCCTGTTGGCGCGTGTCCAGGCGAGCCAGGACTTCGCGCAGGCCACCTGCCCCGCTGATGCCGGTGAGCACGGCGGCGATGTCGCGCTCGTTGTCGAGCAGCGCCGTGACGCGCGTGCCAATCTGACTCATCACTTCCTCGTCAATACCACTGGGGCGCTGATCCACGATGAGCAGCGTGACATTGTACTTGCGCATTTCGCGGGCGATGACGCCGAAGATGGTCTGGCGAGCGATGAGCGGGTCGAGGAACTTGTGCGCCTCCTCGATGGTGATCAGCAGTTGTGGCGGCTCCAGCGCGGCGTCGCCCAGCGCTTTTTCGACGCGCTCCACGTACATCTGGTGAATGCGGCGCGTCAGGTAGTTGGCGACCAGGATGTAAGCATCCAACGCGTTGCCGTAGCGCCCGAATTCCAGCACCACGTTCTTGCGGCTTTCCAGAAATTCCAGAATCTTCCTGGCGGAGTCCTCCACCGCCTGCGGTTTGAGGAAATCGTAGCGTTCGAAGCGTTGCACCCGGCGCTTGAGCGCCAGCACCGAGACATAGCTGGCCGCGAGTTGAGTTTTGAGTTCGTCGAGCAGTTCTGGGGGAGCGTCGATCAGACGGCCAATCCAGCCCTTGCCCCACAGCTTGTGCAATTCGTAGGCGGCGTCAATCATGGCGTCGGAGAGATCGAGGGTGGTCTTGAGCATGGCCAGGTCTTCCGGCTCGATCTCGTCGTAGCCGATGGTGACGGCGTGATCGTAGGGTGCGCCGCGCCGACGGGTAGCGTCGGGATCGAGGGTGAAGATAGCGATACGGCTGCCGAACAACTGCTTCAGCCCTTTGGCCTGCGTGCCGCTCTCCGTCTTGACCGCCCAGCCGTAGTCGTTGTGCATGTCGAAGATGAGCGTGACAGCCACGTCGTTGCGGATGATGCCGGCCAGCAGGATGCGCGTCAGGAAACTCTTGCCCGTGCCGCTCTTACCAAAGACGCCCACCGAGCGCTCCACCAGGCGGCGCAGGTCGAGATGCACGCGCGTCTCTTCCAGCTCCAGGGGTGCGCCGATATGGAAGTGCGTGGCGTCTTCCTGGCCGAAGACATCGTCCACGTCGCGCGCCGAGGCGATCTCGACCGGTGTGAAGTGGCTGGGAATAGTACGCACCGGCTTGGGTTCGCTTTCGCCTTCATCCAGGCTGAGCATGGGCGCGACGTGAATGGTACCAAAGGCCGCCGTGCCGCTATAGACTTCGCGCAGAAAAGCGTCGTTGAGGTCAGGCGGGTCGCTGCGGATGGCGGGGTTGGTGGCGTCGAGCATCACATCGGTGATCATGCAGAAGAAGCGTTTCTTGTGCCCGTGCACGACGACATACCGCCCGACGGCCAGGTCTTCGATGGGCGTGTACGGGTCAAGCTTGACATCCAGCCCGCGGCTGAGCGAGCCGCCGACAACCACGCCGAGCCGCTGCCCGGCGACAGGCGCGGTTGGCGAGGTCGCAACGCTGCGTGGAAACCATGCATCGAGATCGTCTGAGTCCGGGTGTGGGTAAAGGGGGTCGCGTGCGGTCATGCTCTTTCTCCCTGGGATTTCATTCTTCTTTCACAATTGGTCACGCCGCAATCAGGCTATAATGGCTGCAGCATCTCTTCAGACGGCGAAAACGGGTTGCATGATGTTGTCGGGCGTATCTTCTCGCTCAAAAATCCTATCCAAGGCGCTGGCGCTGGTCTTGTTCTGCACTGTGGTCATTGCCCTGATCCTGGTCATGGCCAGCATCTGGCCGACCGGCGTTGACTACTACTTCATCTTCTATCCGGTGACGAAGAAGTTCCTGGCCGGAGAAACCCGTCTGTACGATGTGCAGACGCTGGGGTTCTACAACGCTCCCTGGGTATTGTTGTTCTTCGCACCACTCACGGCCCTTTCGCTGCGCCTGGGACAGGCGGTGTTCCTGGTGGGCACAATGGGATTGCTGCTGGGCAGCGCACACCTGGTGCGCGAGGAACGGGCATTTCCCCCGCTTGCTGTGCTCCTCGCCTTGCTGAACCTGCACACATTTGATGTGCTCATCCGCGTTCAGGTTGACGGCTTCGTGCCGTTTGGTGTTGCCCTGGGCTGGTGGGCCATCCGCCGACGTCACCCCTGGCTCTTGTCGCTAGCGTTCTGGTTGCTGGCGATCAAGCCCATCAACGTCGTAGTGGTTGCGGCAATCTATCTCATTGCCATCCGTCACTGGTCGCGGCGAGAACAGATACAAGTCTTCGCGTTTCCGGTGATTTCGCTGCTGATCTCATTCGTAGTTCTCGGTGCGGACTGGCCGCTACGCTACCTGGATAGCTATCAGCTCGATCCTCCGGATCGTGCCTACCTCACGCTCACCTTGTGGCGCATCGCTCGCAGCGTTGATTTCCCCTTCTGGCCGCTGATCGTGCTGGCTGCGGCTTGCGTGGCCCTGACGCTGTGGCTGGCATGGCGCGTGGGGCTGCACCGCTGGACACTGAGCATTGCCCTGGCGACCAATCTGGTCTTTGCCCAATATGCGACTGGCAATCACTACGTCAATCTCATTCCAGCCATGCTATTCATTGCCACTCGCAGCCGCCGCGTGGCCGCCCTCGCCTACCTGACGACATTCACCCCCCTTCTACGCGCCTGGTTTGGTGTGCGTGTTGCCCCGATCGATCTGCTCTACCCCATCACTCTGCTCATAGCGAGCTGGTACTTCGCCGTGCAAGACGGGCTTGTCACGCTGCCCAGAGCACAGCGCCCCCTTGACCAGCGCTTCGCTAGGCGGGCGTGAGCAGGCGCAGCACGTACTGCAGGCGCGGCAAATCCTGGCTGAGCAGTCCAGCAAGTTCGCGGCCCGCTTCCACCAGAAAGGCGCGACGTTCGGCCTCCGGACGTACGCTGGCTGCGGTCTTCAGCGCGGCGGCCAACAGCTCCTCGGTAGGTACATCGCTGGCGGAGAGCACCAGCCGCAGGAAGTCGAGTCGCGCAGTGAAGCGCGCGACGGTCGCCGCGTCGCACAGATAGACCGGATCGAGGCTCAGCGGCGGGCGCGGCGGCAGCGCCTGGGCAATTTGCCCGTTCTGCTCATAGCCCACGTTCAGCACACTGATCTCCAGGGGCACCATGCGATTCTCGCGCTGATCGCGGATGGTGGCCGGATTCATGTTGTTGGCCAGGATCATCTGCCGCACCAGGGGATCGTCGTCAATGCTGATAGCGTGAATCAAGCCGATCACCGACAGGCCAGAAGTGTCATCTGGCTGTGTGCGCACGAATGCGCCGAAGGCCGGGTGCTCGATGGATTGGCTGCGCGTGCCGCATACAAAGCCCACGGTGCTCGCCCGCAGCACCTGCCCGATGAGAGGAAGGGTGTCTGTTTCGCTCATAATACACGTCCTGTAATCTGGGTTAGGAGTCTTGAGTCTTGAGTCTTGAGTCTTGAGTCTGGAGTCTGGAGTCTGGAGTCTGGGGTTGAGAAGCACCGGAGGTTCGCAATACACCTGATCTCCGGACCCTTGACTCCTTACTCCTGACTCACAACTTCTTCTGCCGGTCGTAGCGGGTGCGCCCGTGCCGTACGACCTTCGATTCCAGCTTCTCCGACTGCGCGACCATCTGCTGTTGGCGGCGCAGCTCGATCTCGATCAATTCGTTGAGTTGGGCGCGTTCGTGATTGCGCACCACGGCCAGTTCGTCGGCCCGCGTCAGGGCATAGGGGTAGCGCCACATGAGCTGACACTGGTCATAGACAAGAGCGTGCACCGCATTCACCAGCTCCGGTTCGCGGGCAACCCATATCGGGATCTCGACGCGCGCCAGATGATAGGGCACGCCTGCGCTCACGTTCAGGTAGAAACAGGCGATCTCGTATTTGGGGTCTTTGTCGTGATAGCGCTTGTTCTGCGGTGACTGCTGCACCAGCAA
>DAOTZZ010000319.1:0-4282 GCA_034433965.1 Anaerolineae bacterium | reverse complement strand
GGCAGCCTATGCGCATCGCCATCGGGTCCACCAATCCGGTCAAGTGCCAGGCAGTGCAAGCCGTGCTCCGACCGCTCTTTCCCGACGCCACGTTCGTCACGCTGGACGTACCGTCTGGTGTCTCCGCTCAGCCCTGGGGCGACGTGGAGACACGCACAGGTGCCTACAATCGCGCCCGTGCCGCCCTGGCCCAGACGGGCGCTGACCTGGGCGTCGGCCTGGAAGGTGGCGTGCAGGAGTCCGAATTTGGCCTGCTTACTGCGGCCTGGTGTGTGATCGTGGACAGAACGGGCCGGGTGGGCGTAGGAGGCAATTCGTGTGTGCTGCTGCCCTCCGGTGTTGCCGCCGATGTGCGCGCCGGACTGGAACTGGGCGAGGCGATGGATCGGCTGGTCAACCGCGCCAACACCAAGCATCAGAACGGAGCCATTGGCATCCTGACCGATGATCTGGAAACACGCCAGAGCGCCTATGAGATGCTCATTCGTCTGGCGTTGGCCCCGTTCATTCACCCTGAATGGTATCCTGACGCCCGCGTGAAGCCGTAGGTCGGGCTGCAACAGTGGGGGATCGCGCATGAGAACACGAACCTTCTTCCTGGCGGTGATCTTGATGGCGTTCGCGTTCACGCTCGCGGCATGCGGCGAGGAACAATCCGGCGTGGTGGCGCGTCCAGTCGTGCGTCTGCAGGTCAACGACCGCACCTATGAGGAAAACGTCTACAGCTATTGCTGGCCGGAGACTGCCGACAATGTGGTCTGCGATGTAGACGCGGTGGCGCTGGTTCAGCCTTTGCAGAACGTGCCGGTGACCCAGGGTGACGCAGTGCAGTTTGTGTTGGATAGCGCCGCTGGGACGCCGTCGCGCTTCACTGCCACATTGCTTGGCTTCGACGACGTGCGCGATCTCGGCAGCGGGCCGGTCGCCCCCTACAATGTGCAGCTCGAAGACAATCTCTACCGTGTGCGCGTAGACGCCGAGTACGACGATGTGGCCGGGCATCCTGCGTACGTCTCGTATGTCTTCGGGCTGGCGGTGAGCGGCGTCATACAGCCCACACCTACGCCGGCGCCCACCGAAACGCCCGTGCCCACGGATACGCCGCTTCCCACTGACACGCCGACGCCGCAGCCCACGCCGACGCTCACGCTGGCCCCCACGCTCACGCCGGTCATAGAGACTACCGTCCCCACTGTCACCGAGACGCCCGTGCCCTCTCCTACTGGCACACAGATTGAAACCGCACCGGCGACCAGCACGCCCGTAACAGCGTCAGTCGTCGGCGACCTTGGCCTCATCCCTGTCACAGGCAGTGTGAGCGTGATAGACAAAGGGGTCATATTGCCTGTCGTGGGCGCAACGCTGCGCTACGAGCATACTTCACTGGCGCGGCCCGAAAATGCCAGCACCGGATCAGCCGTGACGGGTGCCCAGGGTCAGTTCGCCATCGGCCCGCTGCCACTGCACGACACTGACACGATCGTGGTGACGGCGTCCGCGCCCGGTTACATCACACAAACACTGCGCCTGACCGGCCTCGATCTGTGGAACTCGGCGGGCAAGATCACCTTCGTGCTGGAACCGATCGCGCAGCCGACCAGCGTGCCACGCGCTGCAACGCCTACCCCAGTCAGCCGCAGCGAAACGATTACGACCGTCCCACGTATCACGCTGACGGTGGGCGGTCTAAGTCATGTGCCGGTTGGCTATCAGTTCTGCCAGCAATTGCCCGATGGCACGCGCAGTTGCCGCGAGTTGCCCGCTCCCGATGGATCGACGCAACGGCTGACGCTCCTTCGCGGTGCAGCAGCCCAATTGCAGATCGAAGAGGCGCGCCCGGCTTCGGTGCGGCTGGAATATCTCACTGACACGGGCCTGCTCACCGGTCAACCTGAAGAACGCCCCGGTGACAACACCGTTCTGTTCACAGTGACGCCCGAAGCCGGCTCGTACATCCTGGCCGTCCGCGTCACCTGGACGGGCTACGACGCGACGTACTTCTTCCGGGTGACGGTAACGGGATAACAGGGAGAGGAACACTCAGGCCGCCATCCCGTTGGAACGGCAGGGAGTTCCGTGATAGAATGAGAGAGGCGCGATGAGTCAACGAGCCAGGCCATCAGACCCGGTCGCGCGGCACCGACGGGCTGTGCGCAGGCACATCATTGCACCGGTAGCGGGGGCTGCGCTGGCATTGCTGGCGCTGTGTGTGGCGCTGATCGTCGGCGTGGCCACAGGCGCGCTGGCCGACAGGCAGGTCACGACGGTGATGGGCATCGTAGCCACGGCGTTCATCGCCCTGCCGCTGACGATCCTGTGTCTGGTGCCTTACGCGCTCCTGGCTGCCCTGGCCGCGTTGAGCGGTCATGCCTATACGGGGATACGGGGGCCGCTGCGGTCGCTTCGTCAGCAAACGGAGCGGCTCGCAGTGACCACGGCAAGGGTAGCTCCCCGGCTGGCCGCGCCATTCGTCGCGCTGAATGTCCGGGTAACGCGCTGGGAATATATGTTACGGGGGCAGCCGCCGCAGGCGCTGCCTGGTAATAAGGAGACGACCCATGGCTGAGCGAATCAAGGTTCTGGAAGAACAGGGGGCAAACGCGCTGAAACTGGCCGAAGAGCAAATTAACGAACTGCTCAAGAGCCTGGAAGAGCAGGACACCCAGGTATGGGCCTATCTGATCGGCGGGGTCATCGCGCTGATCGCGGGCCTGATCGCCGCCTACATCTACACCCAAACCATGCGCGAGCGGCGCAAGAGTCGCCTGGAGCGTATCAAGGAATCGCTGCGCGGAGGGTTGCCGCGATGACTTCTGATTTTCACCCCGATTCCCAGGAGACGCGCGATGCGTCGTGGAAACTGCGTGTCTATCTGCTTGGCGCGCTGATCGGCTTGGCCGTGGGCCTGATCTCGGCCTATTTCTACGCTCGCGTCTCCGAGGAGAACGGGGTCGAGCGGCCCAATCGCATCCCGACCATGGATGCGCTCAAACTGGCTGTCTCTTTGCTGTCGGTCATTCGCCAGATCACCGATCTTGGCGCGAAACGCGGCAGTTGAACGAGGATTGTTGTGCATCCGTCCGGCGGGGGATCGTCTCTCCCCCGCCGGTGTGTTTCCCCTGGCCTCACCGCGACCATGAAGACCTGGCTGCTCCCTCCGGCGCGTCAACAGGCATCGCGCGGCATACGGCTGCTGGCCCTCTTGGGGATGGTCTACGCTCTGCTCACTGCTCGCCCTGCCCCCGCCCGCGTGGTGCTCGGCCCGCCGCAGACAGTGGAAACCGTCAACCCCACCGTCTGCGTGCACACCCGCCTCACTGACGAGGTTGAGGAATGGAAGATTCAGCGCACCCTGCAACTGGTGCGCGAAATGGGCGCGGCGACCATCGTCGAGTTCTTCCCCTGGCCCTACATCGAACGCGAGCGCGGCTCCTACGACTGGGCACACGCCGACCGCATCATGCGTCACGCCGAAAACCAGGGTCTGACGGTGCTGGCCCGCCTGGGGCTGGTGCCGGACTGGGCGCGTCCGCCCATCCAGGAGAAGGTGACCACCCTCACCTACCTGCCTTACGATCGTTTCGAGGATTTCGCCCGGTTCGTGGGCGCGTTCGTAGCGCGCTATGGCGAACGCCTGGGCGGTGTGATCATCTGGAACGAACCCAACCTGAGCTACGAATGGGGCGATCGCGGCCCCGACCCCGAAGCCTACACCGAATTGCTGCGCCTTTCCTACCAGGCGGCGCACGCAGCCAATCCGGAGGTATTGGTGCTCGGCGGTGCGCTCGCGCCCACCACTGAACCCGAAGGCAGTGGCAGTGGCATGAACGAGATGCGTTTTCTGGAGCGTATGTACCAGGCGGGCGCTGCCCCCTATTTCGACGCCCTGGCCGCGCATACCTACGGCTTCACTGCTCCTCCCTCCGATCCGCCCGATCTGGCGACGATCAACTTCCGCCGCGTCGAACTGTTGCGGGCGGTCATGGAGCGTTACGGCGACGGGGACAAGCCGGTCTACATCACCGAGAGTGGGTGGAGTGATGACCCGCGCTGGACGCGGGCCGTGCGCCCCGGTCAGCGCATTGCCTACACCCTGGATGCGCTGGACATGGCGACTGCCTGGCCCTGGGCAGAGCGGCTGTGCCTGTGGCAGTTCCGGCAGCCCGCCGACACCTTCAACCGCCGCGATGCCTACTACGCGCTGGTCTCGTCTGACTTTGTGATCAAGCCCATCTACGAAGCCGTACGGGCTTACGCCCGCGGCTGGCCCATCCCTTACGTC
>DAOTZZ010000318.1:0-8465 GCA_034433965.1 Anaerolineae bacterium | reverse complement strand
CCCAGACGCCGCGCCGATGGCTCCTATGTGCGCCGCTGGAGCTTGTTCCGTGAAGGCCGACAGGCTTTTCTGACAGCTAGCTTCTACTCTTCAGCCTAGTGTCGCCCCCTCAGCCCTCAAGCAGAAGGGTGACCTTGCCCTGAGGGCGAGGGAACCGGCTCCGCCAGAAGGGTGAGGGTTTTTCCATACGGTCTCTATCCGCTCGCGGCCACAATTTTTCCTGCCCGAAGCGACAAGTCATCGCACCTTGACAAGCCCACTGATTGGGGCAAAATAGCCCTGGTTGCGGCGTGGGGAATCACAGTGGCCTTAGCCGCACGGTTAAAGGGCTTGTGCGTGTCGGGTCTGTCTGGGCTGGTGAGAGTACCAGATGGCAGGCGCTGCGGCGGCGCAGCAGGCAGAGAGGAACAGATGGGCGTACACGCCTTCGAAGTGGGATCAGCAGTTACCGATGCACGGCGGGTCTACGGCGCGGAGACGCGCTTTGGTCGCCGGGCTACGGTCGGCCCCAGCTACTTTTTGCTAGGGGCGGTGCTGATCATGGCGGTTGGGTTAGCGCTGCGCCTGTGGAACCTGGGCGCAGCCAGTCTGTGGACGGACGAGGTGTTGACCGCTCTGCGCGCGCAGGCTCCGTTCCGGGAATCGCTCAGGTCGCTCATGTCCGCGGGCAACCAGACTCCGCTCTATTTCTGGTCGCTGCGGCTGCTGCCCAACTCCACCGAAGCGCTGCTGCGGTTGCCTTCGGCGCTGCTGGGGTTGGTGGGCATCGCCCTGCTGATGGCTGTCGTCTGGCGCTTCTATCACGACCGCGAAATGGCGCTGTGGGCAGGGGCGCTGCTGGCGGTGAATCCCTTCCATGTATGGCTGTCGCGCACGGCCCGACCCTATGCAATGGTCTTCGTGCTCAGCCTGACCATCACCTGGGCGTTTTTCGAACTGTGGCGCGGTCAACGCACGCGCCGCGTGTGGGCCGTCTTCATCCTTGCCAGCCTGGTGGCCTATGCCACGCACTTCACCACGGCGGCGCTGTTGGGCGCTCAAGCGGTGCTGTTTGCTTTCGCCTGGCTGGCCGAACGCCGTCTGCGGCCCTGGTTCCGGCAATGGCTGGCGGCACAGGTCGTCGCGGCTGTCCCTGCGCTGACCTGGACGTATGTCGTGCTGACCCAGTTGGACAAGGAAGTCACGCAGTGGATCGCCCGTCCAGAACTGCGGGATATTCCTCTCACGCTGTGGAACATGACTCTGGGCTACAGCGGGGCGTTCGAGTGGTACCTGGTGCCAGGACTGATGATCGTCACGCTGGGGCTGGTCTTCGGCGTGAGCTATGCCATTGGCGAATACCGCCGCGACGAGCACAACTTCTACTGGCTGTGGCTGTTCGTCGGGCCGCTGGCGTTCACCTTCCTGCTCTCGACGTTGATCGTCTCGATCTACGTGGATCGCTACTTCATGGTCTTCCTGCCCGCGCTGCTGGTGTTACTCGTTCAGGGCTGGTACCGCTTCTCGCCGCAGACCTGGCGGGTGGCGCTGGGGCTGATCATCCTCACCAGCGCCTACACCGTGCTATTCTCCTTCTACGACGGGAGTTTTCGCCGCGAGGACTGGCCCGACGCGGCGGCCTACGTGGCGGAGCATGTGCAGCCGGGCGACGCCATCCTGCTGGAGCGCGATAACACCTACGAGGCGTTCACCCGCTACTATGCGCAAACCGATCCTTACCTGGCTGGCGAGGCTGACGTGCAAGCTGTGCGCCTGGTGATGCTGGCGGAGGTGCCCGACCCGGACGTGCTCGCTCAGCAGGCGGACCGGCTGTGGGTGATCTATCGCAACCCCAACGAGGACGTACACCGGCTGGGTGTGATGCCGGATTTCGACCCCTTCGATCCCCATCTGACCCGGCTGGGCACCTGGCTGAGCACACGCCGCGCCCAGGTGCAGGAAATCCGCGCCTTCAACGGGCTGAAAGTGCTGCTGCTCGACCCGGACGGCGAGTGATGAGCCAGGAGTTTTGAGTCAGGGGCGGGGGCGTTTGTGTTCCCCTTGCCTTCCAACGCCGGACTCTAGAGGCTACTATGAACTTTTGCCCAATCTCTGCCCCTCTCCCTCGTGACTGACGTTGCGGGGCGAAGGGGCCGGGGGATGAGGGGCGAAAAGTGCGTAACACACTCTAGACTCCGGACTCCAGACTCCCTCACTCCCAAATGCGCAGCCCGAAGCGGCTCAGGTAGATCGGTAGGCTCTTGAAGCGCGGATTGGCTTCCTCGATGGCCTGGATCATGCGGCGCTTTTCGCTGGAAGTCGGCCCGCACAGCAGGGTGATCGAGCCCCCATCGCCGCCCGCGCCATTGACCTTCCACCCAATCGCACCGTTCGCTTTGGCGACCTCGATGATCTGATGCGCGTCGGCGCTGATCAGGGCAGGGTGCAGTTCGCCCTGCGCTTCCGTGTTGATGATCATCGAGCGTCCCAGCGCTTCCCAGTCGCCCGCGTAGACGGCGTCGCGGGCCATCTCCGCCGTCTTGCGCAGTTTGTCGAGTGCCTGATGTTCTGGCCCACCGGCTTCCAGCCGCTTGATCACCTGCTCGTGCACCGCCGATGACTGATGCGCCTTGCCCACGAAGACCAGCACCAGCCGCCGTTCCAGTTCCCACCAGATCGAGTTGGGCACATAGATGCTGGAGACGGTGGCGTAGGGATACTGGAACATCTCGATGAAGTTGATCCCGCCATAGGCTGCGCAGAGCTGATCCTGAATGCCGCTCTGCAGGCCCAGCATCTCCGTCTCGACGCGGTGCGCGGCATAGGCGACTTCGTGTGGGGTCATGGTGCCGGGAGTCAGCCGGTCGAGCGCGCCGATCAGCGCCACGGTGATGGAAGCCGACGTGCCCGTCGAGCAACCCGCGGGCACTTCGGAGTAGACGGTGATGTGTAGCGCGATATCGTCGGGCACGCGCATATACTCGATGGCCGCTTCCAGCAAGGGGTGCCGATCCCATTCCGAGTGGCCGGGCACGATCGGGTAGATGTCGCCGTAGTTTTCGGCGTAGAGGATGATGCGGTGCGGACGGCCTGTGATCGGATAGACTTTGATCTGTACCTCGACGTAGGGATATACGCCGATGTTGAAGATTTCGCCATGCCCCGAAAACCACGTGTCTGTCCAGCCGCCGTTGTCGCAGATGCGAATCGGCGCGACGCTGTTGATCACGCGCAAGGGCCTGGCCTGACTGTCGCTCACGGGAGAAAAATCCTTTCCAGGTGCTAAATTTCACTTTCGCGCAGACAAGTATATAGCGCCCTGCTCAGTCTGACGACAAGACTCGCTTACTGAACGACCCACCACCCTGGTACATCCACCAGCCAGCCGGTACGTCCATCTGGCAGGCGCAGTTCCCACCACAAGTAGTAGTCACCGTAGATCGGTCCACCAATGATGGTTAGGGTGTCTCCCTCGTGCAGCAATTGAACCTCTTTACTATTGAGAATTGAAGGCTGCGTGCGCAGGTGACTTTCGTCGCCATCGCGAGTGATGCGGATCGTCTTGCCAACCGCTGCCCCGGGCGTGGTCTGGTTTGGATCGCGTGTCACCAGCCAGTCGGGCCTGTAGCCTATATATCCTTCCAGGCCGCCGTAGAAGAACACATGATACCAGGTATACCCGTCGGCATAGATTTGCTCCCCTGTCCACAGGACACGGTCGCCCCAGTAAAGCCGGTCTATGATGCCAGCGTTCAGACCAGGGGCTGTGCGTACATTCAGATCGTTACCAACCTCTGTCACTTCCAGGACAGTACCATCCAGGTCGGGTGTCAACTGGCGCGTGTTTGCCTGCCGTGGACAGGGTAGCGGTGACAGCCAGTAGGTATAGGTGGCCTTGCTCCCTTCTGCTGTCCAGCCCCGTATCCCTCGATATTCGACATACCACCATACAGTGACCGTCGAGCGGGTGCAGACTGGTCCCTCAAGCACCCGGAAGACTCCACCAGGCGGGATCTGGCCGATGATGTCCAGACTGCCAGGTTCAACACGCAGATTGTTAGGGGTGCTGTCGCTCACACAAGCCTCAGTACCTACCTGCAAACGTGGAGGCAGAAAACCTTGTTGGCATTCGGGCGGCAGAGGCAGCGAGATAGGCGTAGGAGTCGGCCACGGTGTCTGGGTAGGCAGAGGCGTTGCCGTGAAAGAGGGCGTCGGCGTTGGCGAGAGCGTTAGTGTCGGTGAAGGAGTGACTGAGGGAGTCACTGTGGGCGTAGCAGTCGAAGTTGGAGTGGTAGTGGGCGTTGCCGTCCAACTTGCCGCGATCTGTGTCATCATTGCCTGAGCGCTAGCCGCTATATCAGGCGTTGGGGTGTACGTAGGAGTCGGTGTGTCTGTCCAGCTGGCGGCGATACCGGTCAACGTCGCCTGTAAAATGGCATCAGCTGTTGCTTCCAGGTCAGGCGTGTCGCTAGGTTTCACTGTCTTGGTAGGCGTGGCGTTTGGAATAGGACTGGACGTGACAGTGGGCGCCGGGCTGGGAGTCGGACTGGACGTAACAGTCGGCGTTGGCGTGCTGGACGGAAACACAATCAGACCGCTGGTAGTTGCTTCGGGAGACTTATCCCCCGCATCTGGCGTGCTCACATTGGCTGCGGCAGGTATGGAAGTAGATCCTCGGTTGTCGGAGTCGCTCAATAGCACGATAGCTCCTGCTGCCAACAAGGCGACGATCAGCAGGGTTGCTGCTCCCAACACAAATGGATACGACCGCTGGCGTTCGCGACCCACAGCCGGTTGCGTGCTGCTACCTGTCACCTGGCCAGGTGTAGCCTGGGCTGGCCAGGGTGAGAACGCAGTTGCCGGTGTGGGTGTGGCCGGGTGCCGTGCTCTTGATGCGTCGCCAAGCACAGCCTCTTGGGTTGGTATCTTGAAGAAGCCTGATGGCGCGCTTGACTGGTCGCGCACAGCATCTTTGATGGCTTGGGCAAAGGCGCCAACGGAAGGGAATCTCTCTTGAGGGTTTTTGGCCAAGGCGCGTTCAAGCGCGATAGTCACTTCCGCAGGCAGGTCTGGGCGAAAAGTCTGCACCGGGGTGGGGTGCTCGGTGAGGTGCTTATGCATGAAGCCGTAGGGAGTCGGCGCATCAAATGGTAAGCGTCCACACAGCAGGATGTAGGTCATCACCGCGACCGCATATTGATCGGTTGCCGGGGTTGGTTCCTCGGCTCGCCACTGTTCAGGAGCCATATACGCGGGTGTGCCAATAGCTGCTCCGGTGGTCGTCAAAACTGAGGTGGCATACAGGAGCTTGGCAATGCCAAAATCAACTAGGTAGGCATCGCCTTGCCTATCGAACATCACGTTGCTGGGTTTGATGTCGCGATGAATGACACCTTGCTGGTGTGCATAATCGAGCGCCTGAGCAATTTGCGTGAGCCATTCAGTCACTTCGCCAGAGCTGGGCAACGGACCTCTTTGAGCAGCCTGTTGCCGCAGGCGTGCATCGAGCGTGCCCCCTGTCAACAGGCGCATGACGATATAGCTGACCGGCCCTTCAGTGCCATAGTCGTAGACGGGCACAATATGGCTGTGCTCCAGTCGCGCCGCGGTCTCGGCTTCGCGCATGAAGCGCGCGACATAATCAGGGTCTTGTATCAGATGGGGGGTCATGACCTTGACGGCTACTTCGCGCTTCAGCGACTCCTGATAGCCGCGGTATACCGCGCCCATGCCGCCAACACCCAGCAATTGTAGCAATTGGTACTTGCCGAGCTTATGACCGGTCAAATCAAAGAAATTCATAGGCTCGTGCCTGTATTTCACAGGGTCAAGTGCTAAACCTTAGTATAGTGCAGGTTATATCTCTGCGATAATCTATCTGGAACAGGCAAACTTTGTTGCCTGAACTGTGGTGCAGTTGCGGGACAGCCGAAGCAAGAGGCCAGTGCTCCGTTTCTGTGATATACTTTGTCACCAAAGCATTTCCGCCAAGGAGAGAGAACTGTGACCGAGCCGTTCCCTGCGCCCTCCGAAGGAACTATCCTCATGTACGGAGCCAACTGGTGCCCCGACTGTCGCCGTGCCAAGACTTTCTTCGGCGAGCAGCGCGTCCAGTACGAGTACATAGACCTGGATCAGCATCCGGAATTCGTCGCCGAGGTCGAGCGACTCAACAACGGCATGCGCCGCATCCCGACCATTATCTTCCCCGATGGCTCGCTGTTGGTCGAACCGAGCAACGAGGAACTGGCCCGCAAACTCGGCCTGAAGTTAGAGGCCAGTCAGCGCTTCTACGACGTGATCATTGTGGGAAGCGGTCCCGCGGGCCTGACGGCGGCCATCTATACCAGCCGCGAGGGTCTTTCGACGCTGGTGATCGAGAAGAGCGGCGTCGGCGGGCAGGTGGGCATGACCCGCTACATGGACAATTTCCCCGGTTTCGACGAGGGAGTCAACGGGGCGGAGCTGGCCAATCGCCTGCGTCGCCAGGCGGAACGCTTCGGTGTGGAAATCCTGCAGGCGCAGACCGTGACCGGCCTGGGCGAAGACGGCCTGTACCGGCTGGTGCGCACCGCCGACGGTCACGAATACGGCGCGGCGGCGGTGATCCTGGCGACGGGCAGCACCTATCGGCGGCTGGGCGTGCCCGGCGAATCACGGCTGATCGGCATCAACATTCACTTCTGTGCCACGTGCGACGCGCCGTTCTACACCGGCAAACAGGTTTACGTCATTGGTGGAGGTAACAGCGGCTTTCAGGAAGCGCTGCACATCTGTCAGTTTGCCGAGCATGTCACCATCCTGGAGTATGAGCCGGAGCCGCGCGCCAGCCTGATCCTGCAACAGAAGATTCACGACTGTCCCAAGATCAGCGTGCGCACCAATCAGGACGTGCGCGAATTCCTGGTGAGCGAACAGCGCACCCTGGCGGGGGTGCGCGTGCGCGACCGCGTGACGGGCGAGGAGCGAGTCGATCACCCCGACGGCGTGTTCATTCTGATCGGGATGCGGCCCAACAGCGAGCCATTCGCGCCCTATGTAGAGACGGACGCCTGGGGTTTCATCAAGACGCGCGACAACCTGGAAACAAGCATGCCTGGCGTCTTCGCGGCAGGCGACGTGCGCGCGGGCAGCACCAAGCAAGCCGCTGCCGCCGCCGGAGAAGGGGCAACGGTTGCGTTGATGGTGCGCCAGTATGTGCAGCGCCTGGCCACGCAAACCGGCATCCCCGCGGGCGACTAGCCGCTTCTCAGCCGGTCAGCATGTCGGCGGGCAGGTGCGGCGCGTAGTTGATGCCGCGGATCACCCACAGCCCGTCCTGCCAGGTGAGATAATGCATGGCCGTGTTGTGCATCCAGATGTCGAGATGGTGACATTTGAGCAACATGCGCACCATTGTGCCCGCCGTCCCGCCATGACAGACTACCAGCTTGGTCTGCAGGGCTTCGGGGTTTTCGATCAGCCGGTTGAGCACCCGGCGGGTCTGCTCGGCGAAGCGCTGATAGTAGTTGTCGGCGGGCATGATGAAATAGTGCGGGCCGTTGTCCGACGGATGCACCAGACGCGGTAACTTCATGTACAGATCGTGCGTGGTCTCGCGCAGGTCGTCGTCTACCTTGACTGGCGCGTGAATGTAGCGGTTGAGAATGGAAGTCGTCTCGCGTGCCCGCCGCAGCGGACTGCTGACGATAGTCGTGATCTCTGGTTCGTTTTCGGCCAGCCACTGGCCCAGCAGTTCCACCTGTCGCCTGCCCAACTCGGTCAGGTACAGGTTATCTTCCTCGTCGCCGCGATGCTCTGCCTGCCCGTGCCGAACGAGAATTAGGCGCATTCACCACCTCGTTGCCTGTTGACCTGTGAAGTGATTGGGTGCGGATACGTTCGCAGTGTTCGGTTGTCAGTGATCAGTAGCCAGTGAACAGTGACCTGTAACGGGCGTGTCACTCCGGACAAGCATCATCTGAGAACCGCTGACTGATCACTGCTGACCTGTCCTGCTTGTGCCTTGCCGAAGCGGATTATACGCAATGAGCAGCCGTTTGGTCAACGAGATTCCGCCGCAGGGTGCCTTCGGCTTTGGGAGCAGACTCCACTGCGACAGCCGCCGCGAACGCAGGCGGGACTCTGTGCCCACTTCCGTGCCCTCTAGAGGCTGTTATGAACTTTTGCCCGGCGTCTTCCCCTCACCCCTGCGCCCCTCTCCCTCGCGACTGCGTCGCGGGGCGAGGGGGAACGGCCTGCGCTGTCGCCCCCAGGCGCAGCAGAGCAGCGCTCCTACGAGCGACACCCCTTCGCCCGCAGCGCGAGAGAACGGGCCGGAGTCGAGGGAGAAAAAGTGCATAACACACTCTAGTCGCTCTGTGAGTTGACCTCAGGGTATGACGCGGCAGCGGAATGCTCCCGCCGACGAACGCCCTCGTTTCTCACTTGGCCAGGACAGTAGCCAGTTCCAGCAGGCGCGGGTCGAGCGGTTTGGGTTGACCGAT
>DAOTZZ010000317.1:0-3071 GCA_034433965.1 Anaerolineae bacterium | reverse complement strand
CGCCCAGCATGGCCAGGCGGTGCTGCAGCCCAAAGTCGCCAATGCCGAAGACACCAATGGGCAGCCCGCCCTTGGTCTGAATGCCGAAGATGACCGTGCGCGGTGCCGTGTGCTCCGGGCGTTCCTGCTGACGGCGCTCAATGACCTGGCGCGACAGAAATTGCCGGTTGCCCGCGTCGCCCCAGAAGGCGGACTCGTTGTTCTCCCAGCGATGTTCCAGCGCCCTGAAGCGGTGATCGCACGGCACCAGGTCTACCAGCACACCTTCCAGGATCATCGGCCACTCTCTGCATCTGCGTAGATGGCCTGAGCGCGTTCGCGCAGCCCCAGCCGCTCCACCAGGACTTCGCGGCCCGGCCATTCCTCGCGCAGCAGCCCGTAAGCCAGCCAGTCGTGCCAGACGCCCTCGGCCAGCGTGGCCTGGCGTTGCCGCCCTTCCAGGGTGAAGCCGACCTTTTCCATCTGCCGCATGACGCGGGCGTTCATGCTGCTTGTCATCAGCCACACCTTGCGCACGTCCAGCCAGTCGAAGGCGTACTCGACGATCAGCAGCAGGGCGTCGGTGCCGTAGCCGCCGCCCCAGTATTGCGGCTCGCCGATCTTGGCTCCCAGCATGGCCAGCCGATGTGTGGGATTGAGCCAGTTGATGCCCATCCAGCCGATGGACTGTCCGTCTTTGGTGCGGATTTCGAAGCCCACACCCAGATCGCCCCGGCTCCGTTCTTCGGCCCAACGCGCCTGGCGGGCGGCGATCTGCGCGCGCGTGACGAAGCGCCATTCGCCGCCGCTGGCCCAGAAGCTGGACTCATTATTCGTCCATTTGTGATCCAGCTCGCGCGCCTGACGGCTGACCGGAACCAGGTCTACCAGCACTCCGTAGAGCATATCATCCCTCCTGGGCGGCGTGACGCTGAGCGGCTTTCTCGCGCAGGCCCAACCGCTCCACCAGGGTTTCGCGGCCCGGCCATTCCTCGCGCAACATGCCGTAAGTCAGGGCATCCACCCACTCCCCGTTGACCAGGGTTGCCTGGCGCTCGCGCCCTTCCAGGCGGAAGCCGCATTTCTCCACGTTGCGCTGAGCACGCACGTTGAGCGCCATTGTGCCCAGCGCCAGGCGGCGCAAGTCCAGCCAGTCGAAGGCGTATTCGACGACCAGCAACAGCGCGTCGGTGCCATAGCCGCCGCCCCAGTAACCTTCCTCGCCGATCCACGCGCCCAGATAGCCGCAGCGGGAGTGATAATCCACCCAGTTCAACCCGATGTTGCCGATAGCTTCCCCGTCTTTGGTGCGCATCATGAAGTGCACGCCGCTATAGCCTCGCTCGCGGCCCTGAGCGCGCTCCTCGACGATACGGGCGATGGAGGCCCGCGAGATCGGCATACATTCGCCCATCGTCGCCCACAGGCGCGACTCGTTGTTCCAATAGGCGTGCATTTTTTCCTGGTACCATTCGCGGGTGAAGGGCACCAGGTCAACCAGCAAGCCCGATAGCATACTTTCCGTCCTCTCCGGTGCGGTTACGACGGCTGCGCCTCTTTCTCGTCTTTCTTTTCTGGCTTGGGCTTCGGCTCGATGCCGCTCGGCTGCAGCGACAGTTCGGCGACCTTCTGCGCGTAGCCGGGCCATTCGCTTTGCAGCAGGCCGAACATCTCCAGGTCTACGTAGTCGCCGTCCCAGCGGATGTGCTGACGCAACGTGCCTTCGTGCACGAAGCCAGCGCGGCGCAGGTGCTCGATCCAGGTTTCGTGAAAAGGCAGAGCGACGGCGTCCAGGCGGTGCAGGTTGCGCGTCTCGAAGCAGTAGCGCACCAGCATCAGCAGGCCGTCGAGCGCCTCGTCGGTGCCCTCGTAACGGGAATCGCCGACCACGACGTGAACCTCGGCCTTGCGCACGCGCGTCCACTCGTGATCGAAGATCAGCGCGCCGATGGGATCGCCGTTCTTGGCCTGAAAACCGATCAACCCGCCGTGCTCGTTCTTCTCCATGTTCTCGATGTACTTCTTGACATCGTCCTCGGTGTGCGGCTCGCGGCGCTCCCACACATGTGCGCGGAACCACGCTTCTTCGTTCATCCACGTTTCCAGGTAGATGGCGAAGTCGTCCTCGAACGGGACCAGATCAACCAGGGTACCCTCTAACATGACCTATGACTCCTCGATTCGCATGGGGCAGAAAGCAACACCAGAAGGCAGGGAGGCGCTGTAATCCTCTGCCGGGGAACGCAAACGCAAGTGTGAAACAGGCCCCCGCTTTTGTCAAGGCACTGATGGGCCCGTGCCTGCCACTTTGGGAGCAGGTGTCGCCGCCGAGATGCCGAGGATGCAAAGGGACAGACGGAGCCGATGGGACTCTGTGTTTTTCTGTGCATCCTCTGGTGATTTCACCCTCGCCCCACAAGCAGGCCAGGCTGACGATCCGCTCATCAGCCATACTCATAAGTTGTACGCAGCCGGAAGGGGAAAGTGATCAGCGGGACGTGCCTGCTCTCTTGCGGGCCACCAGGACGGACGACGGTTCGGCTCCCTGCCTGATCAGGCGATCGCGCAGGTCGAGCACGGCGGAGCGCCAGGAGCGACGATGTGGCGTCTCGACCGCTTCCAGGCGGTGTGCCCGGAACAGGGCGCGCACTGTATTTGCTCCTTCGGGTGGGGGCGCGGCGTCCAGCACGGCTACCCACCCGCCGGGGCGCAGCGCTTCCAGTGCGGCGGCGAAGGCAGACGCCTGGGCGGGTTCGTCGCCCAGGGCCGACAGGCCGTTCTGGAAGATCAGCCAGTCGAAGGCGGCGCGGGCCAGAGGGAGATATTGCAGGTCGGCCTGCACGCGCAGGTACCGCGCGATGGGGTACACGCCCAGACCATAGCGCGGCCCGGCGCGCCAGTCCAGGGCGACGGTCGTATAGCCCGCCACGTCCAGCCCGTAGGCCAGCCAGCCCATGCCCGCGCCGATCACTGCCGCCTCGCCCATTGGCCCGACGGGCAACCCGCCTTGCTGCAGCCGGATCGCCTCCAGGAAGCGCCACAACAGGGCGGTGCTCTCGGCGCGCTGCGGCCAGTAATCGTCAGGATAGCCG
>DAOTZZ010000316.1:0-7076 GCA_034433965.1 Anaerolineae bacterium | reverse complement strand
ACGCAGTTCGTCGGCGGCCAAGTCAGTGTTGTAGTAGTCTCCGTCAATCAGGTAAAACGAGCCGTCCTCCGCCTGGATGCTGAGCGCATGGTCTCCCCAGGCGATCGCTTCATCCAGCCAGCGCGATTCCCCCAGAGTCTGCCATAGCAGCACAGTCGCTTCCACCACGCGCCCCCACGAGTCCCAGCCGTGCGCCAGCCACTGGCCCGCCGCCAGGTCATAGCGCGGGGCATACCCATGCCGCCGGGCCTGAATCAGATAACGCCCGCTTTGGATCGCGCGATCCAGCCAAAGCGCTTCACCGGTACGTGTGTGCAGCCCCAGGCAAGTGATCACTTCCTCCGCAGCAAACTTGGTCCACAGATGAGTCGTGGCGATCCCATCGCGCACGCCGCCCGCTACCACACTCATGGGGTGATCAATGACGTGCCGCCGGTAGAACCACTCTGCTGCGCGCTGTGCCATCTCCAGCAAGCGAGAGTCTTGATAGCGATCATAGGCGGCCATGAGCTGCCAGGGCGCGATCAGGTTCACCGTCTGAGGCGGTTCCAGATAGCGATCGGGCACACGATAATGCCCATGAAACGCGCCCGCCGTTTCATCGAACTGTCGCAGCAGCCATTCGAACGTAGCCGCCCGCGCCCGCGCTTCGAGATCGGCCAGAGACACGCCCAACGCGCTCACCGGAGTCGGATCGGGGGAGGCAGTCACCGGCAGTCCCCAGTCTTGAGGGGAAATGACGCCAAACGCCAGGCTCATCGGTCTCTCTCCAGACACAGAAATCTCCACAGCAAATGCCTCACAGGGCAGGCAGTGGCTGAACCCTGCCGCCACGTCTCTCCCCGTCACCGCACCAGCCAGTCCAACAAGGCCCGCAGCAACCAACGTCCTGCCACCTGATCGCGCAGCCCAGACGGCTGATCGCCCAGCCCGCCCTGAAAACGCAACGTGGTCGCCAGCAACCGCCCTTCGCCGATGCGCGCCTCGAACAGCGTGTCGCTCAGCGTGTACTGCGACGGGTGCAGACGGCGCATCAACGGACGTATCTCGCGGACGTCTGGCAGGACTTCGGCCAACCGCCCTGTGTCCAATGCCCAGGGCGTGGCAATCCCGTAGAACTGCATGTCGGCGAAGCCATGGTGCGGGAATCGCTGCATCACCGGATGGTCTTCCAGTAGATGCACCGCGTGCCACCAGAACGGGCCGGAGACGGCGGGCAGCGGCGCGTCGCCCGTCTGCAACAAGAGCACTGTCCCTCCCGCCCGCAGATAGCTCAGCACTGCTTCGCTGAACGTTGCCGCGATCCCGGCGCGCGTTCCGGCAGTGGGCGCGCCAGTCAGGCGGGCGGCAGCGTCACGCAGATCGTCCAGGCCAGCCAGCACCCCGCACGGATCGAACAGCGCCAGCCCTTCCGGCCATTCGCGCACCGCCGGGAAGACCCACAACGGCCAGCTATTGCGCACGGACCGTTCCCCCGTCTGCAGAGTCACGGTCAGGCCGAGGGCAAGCGGTTCCTGCACGGCGGGCGTGCGGAAGGCAATCTCTGCGATGGGCACGGGGTGCCCGGCAGTCAACGGCCCACTGATCGCCGACTCACCCGCCACGACTGTCTGCCCTGCCCCGTCAGTCAACTGCCAGGATAGCCGTCCACCGGGCAACGCCCGCCCGGCATGTGCCAGCACGATTTCCATGGCAACAGGGTCATCGGCCAGGAAACAGAACGGATCGGCGGGAGCGGGCCGGTCTCCGTCCAGTGACCAGCGCCGCGCGCGACGACGTCCCAGCAACAGCACCGTCTCATCGTTGAACTGCCGGAAGGCCTCCGTGTCGAATTTGCTCCGCCCGAAATCGTCGAACAACGCCGAGGCAGAGAGCGGCGTATCGCGCAGGCCAGTGACGTTGTAACCGCCCAGCCGCGCCCAGGAACGCACCCGTTCCAGCACAACCTTGCGCACTGCCAGCGCCTGCCGCCGCGAGATCGTCGCCAGCTCGCCTTCGCTCCAACGCAGGCCCAGCGCAGCCATGCGCTCGCGCTGCTGCGTATGAGCGATCTTCGTCAGCGGGTGAATGGGATTCTGCTCCTGCAACCACCAGGGCCGATCGCCGCCGTGCGCCTGGATCAACTCCTCCAACGGGCGATAGTCGTCCGCCGCGCAGAATTCGCCGAAGATGAGCGGACGGACGGGCCGCCAGTCGCGGTGAAAGTGATCGGCCAGCGGCTGCAAGAAGTGCGGATCACAGTAGAAGTGATAATCGTCGAAGTCGGCCAGATCAGACAGGCAGCCATACGCTTCCCCCGACCCGCTGTTGTCGCATACCAGCACGCCGGACGTGCCCGCCCGCACGATTCCGTCAAGCTGCGCCACCCATTCGGGCGGCACGTGCCGTTCCAGTTCGCAACCCACGCTGTAAATGACGATCGAAGGGTGATGGTGCACCGCCGCCAGTATCTCGGCATATTGGCGCGGTGCCTGCGCCAGCAGATGAGGGGTAATCTCCGGCAACCAGAGCGGCAGTTCCAGCCACAACAACATGCCCTCTTCGTCGGCGATCTCGAAATAGCGTGGCCAGGGCACGTACAGGCACAGCTTCATCATATTGAAGCCCAGCGCCCGGATACGCCGGAATTCGTCGCGGATGGTGGCTTCGTCGGGTGTGGGGCAGATCAGATCAGGGTACCAGCCCCAGTTGAGCGCCCCGCGTAGGCAGATCGGCGCGCCGTTCAATAGCACCCCCTGCCCCTCGGCGCGCAGCGTCCGGAAGCCAAAGGGGCGGCTGACGCGGGCCACCGCTTCCCCGTTTCGCTCCAGCACTACCTCGGCGCGGTAGAGCGCTGGCTGCTCCGGTGACCATAACGTCGGGTGCGGCACAACCAACGCCGTATCCAGGCAATCGCCGCTCAACGCCCCGCGCCAGCAGGCCACCTCCTGGCCGTCCGCCGCGCGGACCGTCACCAGCGCTGCGCACCCCTCCGCCTGGTGAGCATTAGCAGTGATACGCACCGTGCCCCTCGCCGCGTCGCTGTGCACGGCGAGCGCGCTCATTGCAGGCCGGTCGCAGGCGACCAGGCGCACCGACTGCCACAGCCCGCCGAACATGACCATCACGTCCGGCAGAAAACCGGCCAGCGACTCGCGCAGGCCGAAGCGCCCGCCGGGCTTCCACACCGTGCAGACGATCTCGTTCTCCGCGCCGAAGCGCAGCGCCTCGGTGACGTCCAGCGCAAAAGGCGCCCAGCAGCCGGTGTGCTCGCCCACCGGCACGCCATTGACCGTCACCTCGACATGATAGCTCACCGCGTCGAACTGCAACTGCACGCGCCGCCCCGCCCATTCGGGGGGCACGGCCACCGTTCGACGGTACACCGCGGGGCCATCGAGCCGCTGCGGGAAACCTTGCGCCTCCCAGCAACCGGGCACCTGCACCGCGCCCGTTTTGCCACCCAACGTCAGTTCCCAGGTGCCGTCCAGCGCGAGCGCCTCGGCCAGGTCATTGTGCCATTGCTCCATCATCGCCGCTCCAATTGCTGCGAGAAACGACTGCCCATCCCAAACATCAGCAAAGCTACTGCCAGATACAATCCTGCCCCGGCCAGCAACGCCAGCCGGAAGCCCTCGGTCATGGCGATCACCGTGGCCAGCGTGGTGCCGATAGTAGAAGCCACGGCGTTCGCTCCCCAATGGACAGGGATACCGTTGGGATCAAGCCGGTTGACCAGGCGCATTCCGCCGGGGAAAGCCATGCCCATGACAAAACCGACCGGCAGCAGCAAGGCCAGACTGAAGGCAACGCGCAGCCCCAGCGCCCACGGCAAAGCCCAGCGGATGAGCGCCGGATATACGAATGCCGACGCGCCCACTACGATCCCCGCCGCCAGGGTTGCCAGGGCGATGGTGCGTGGCAGACGCCGTTCGTCGTAGCGCCCGGAAAACAGGCTGCCCGCGCTGCCGCCCAACAACATCCCGCCGATGACCGCCACCAGCGCCAGGGCAGGCGTGCCCAACAGCAGGTTGAAGCGCTGAATCATGGGGATTTCCACCAGCATGAACGCCACCCCGATCAGGCCAAAGTAGCCGACCCACAGCGAGCGCTGCGCGATGGAATCGCGGCGGGCATCCCAGGCCACGAAGACAAAGGCCAGATAGAACAGGGCCAGGATCAGCACCGCTCGCAGCAGTGTCACCAACACTGATGGCAGGCCCGGCTGCAGATGATAGAAGAAAGGCCGATCGTCGGTCGTGGGCTGATAGTTGAACTCCGGATTGCCAGCGATGTATTGCGCCAGCGTCACCTGACCGGTCGCCAGCCCGCCGAGCAAGTCCTCGGCCACGCGCGGCAGATACAGGATCGACAGGTTGCCGCGACCGGTGATCATTTGCTTCAGCGCTGCCGCCGCACTTTCAGACACCGGCTGACGGAATACCGTCACCACCGTGACGCGCGTCTGCGGATCGTCGGTGCGCCGCGCGACCAACGTCACCCGGTCGAGCGCCTCGCGCAGGCTGTAGCCCTGGCGCTGTAGCATGTCCAGCACGCCGATGAACAGGCGAATCCCTTCTGGCCCGGTGTGCGTGACGAAGCCCAACCGCCCGTCGTCGGTCAGGTGTTCCCAATAAGCGGTGAGCGCCTCGCGGGTGAAGATATAGTTTTCCACCAGGGCTGCCGCGCCCGGTGTTGCGGCCTGACTATAGACCAGGTTGAGATAGATCAGGTCATAGCGCTGCTCTGTGCGCTCAACGTAGTTGCGCCCGTCGGTCACGGCCACCTGCACGCCGGGCAGATGGAATACATCGCCGGTGTAACTGGCATGGTCGTTGGTCAGCGCGACCATGGCCGGATTGATCTCCACCGCCTCAATCTGCGCCGCGCCCGCCAGCCGGGCCTGCACCACGTCCTTGCCCGCGCCCGCCCCCAGGATTAACACGCGCTCCGGTGACTCACCAGCCAGGAAAGGGAAGTAATCCACATTGTCGCGTAGCCAGGCGGCCTCGTCCGGCTCTTGCGGGTCATAGCGCACCATGACGCTGCCCGCCCCCGCATCGCTGAAGACGTAACGCAGCGCATCGTCGGCAATCTCTACCAGGTCTACGCGGGCGAAGGGACTCCAGCGCGTTTCCACCAGCCGCGCTCCTGCGTCGGGATTGCGCAGGACGTGGATCATGGTCTTGTCGAGCGGGGCATCTTGCAGATCGGCAGGATTGTAGGCGGCGACGCCCAGCCTCGCCAGGAGCGGCCCGGCCAGCATCAGTGCGAAAGCCAGCGCCAACAGGAGGCGCGAACGCCGTCCAACCAGCATCAGCGCCGCCAGCGCCGCGACGCTACTCAAGATCAGCACCCCGTCAAACGCGCCGACCGTCTGCACCAGCCCTAGCGCTGCCAGCAGACCCAGCACCGCGCCGAACAGATCGGCCCCGTACAGCACGGCGCTATGGCGAGCGTAGCGGGCGAACAGACCGGCATTGACCCACCCCAGCGCCATGAAGGGCAACAACGCCACGCCTGCCGCCAGACCTGTCAGGCTCGCTGAGGGCAGGCGAGCGAAGACGACCGCGGCGACGATCAACAGGGCCGCCGCCGTCAGCGCTCCACCGGCTAGCCGTCCGAGACTGAGGTACCGACGGGTAGCATGACCGACCCCCGCTCCAAGGCCCAACCCCAACACCGCCAGCGAGACGATCAGGAAGACGTAGTGATACTGGAAGATCAGCGAGAACAGCCGCGTCAGCAGGACTTCGTAGGCCAAACCAATGGCGGCAAGCGCCAGCAAGGCACTTGCCACCCGGTACACTTCGCTTTTGGGAGTTGTCGGCTCCGCCACCGTCGTTCTTATCCCTTCAGGCCGGTCAGTTGGATGCCCTCGATGAAGTAGCGCTGCAGGAAGAAGAAGATCAGGATGGTCGGCATGATGACCACCACCGAGGCGGCCATGAGCACTTCGTAGTTGGTCGTGAAATGCCCCTTGAACAGGTTCAGGCCCAGCGTGGCGGTGAACTTGCTGGGGCTGTTGATGAATACATAGGGCGTGAAGAAGTCGTTCCACGACCACAGGAAGGTGAAGATAGCCATCGTCGCCAGGGCGGGCATGCTCAGCGGCAGGATGATCCGCACCAAAATCTGCAATCGGTTGGCCCCATCAATGCGCGCCGCCTCCTCCAGCTCCACAGGGATAGTCATGAAGAACTGCCGCAGCAAGAAGATGAAGAAGGCATTGCCGAAGAACGAGCGCAGAAAGAGCGGGTAGAGCGTATCAATCATGCCGAAGTTGCGGAAAATCTCGTACACGGGGATGAGCGTCACTGGGAAAGGCAGCATCATCGTCGAGAGCAGAATCGCAAAGAGCACGCTCTTGCCCGGCGCACGCAACCGCGCGAAGGCGTAGGCCACGATGGTGCACGACAGGAAGTTGCCAATCATGTTGAGGATGACGACCACCGCCGAGTTCTTGAAGAACGTCAGGAAGTTGGCCCCGCCGATGTGCGCCGTCAACGCCCGCCGGTAGTTCTCCGTGCGCAGGTGAAAGCGCGTGTTACGCTCCAGCCGGTCGGCATCCACTTCGTAGGCATTGGGGATATCGGACAGGGGGATGACGATCAGCATGGTCTGCTGCGGCCCGACGAGCGCCACCGTTTTATACTCGCCGAACTCGTCGAAACGCTCCTTGAAGCGCACAATCCCGCCGCCGGTGATACGCTTGGAATCCTGATCCTGGGCCAGTTTGCTGATCGGCCCCAGGCGGATATTGGCGGCGTACTCCACCGGCAACACGATGGTTTCGCTGGTACCCTTCTGAATGGCGATCACGTCGGCGACAGTGCCGTCTTCCAGCGTGATCTGCCAGCGCTCATAGGTCAGGTTGGGCAGCGTATACGTCTCCGGCGTGCCGGTCAGCAGGCTGTTGGGCACGGTGAACGCGTGCTCCACCACCGTGTCCAGTTCCAGCACCGGGAACCAGCCATCTTCCGAAAGGACAACGTAGGGCTGCCCGGAATCGTCATTCTTCAGCGTGTAGATATCGAGTTCGGTTGCACCGACCGGCGCCACGGACTTCTCGCCCAGGTCTTCTTTGTGCACCAGCC
>DAOTZZ010000315.1:0-9654 GCA_034433965.1 Anaerolineae bacterium | reverse complement strand
GCGCGTCACGTGGCTCACCTGGTCGCGCTGGGTCTGGATGGGCTGGAGGCCTATCACCGCTCGCACGACGAGGCGACGCGCGCGCACTTTCTGGCGCTGGCCGATCAGTTTGGCCTGCTGGTGAGCGGTGGATCGGACGAGCACGGCTGGTCGCCTGACCTGCCGCTGCTGGGCACAGCCCCCGTTACGCGCGAGATGGTCGAGGCGTTGCGGGCGCGTCATCGGCAGCGGCTGGCGATCAACGAGACGGCGCAGATGCAACCGCGAGAAGAGGGATGAGTCGTGAGCCTGGCCTACCGCAGAGGGCCTGTCCGGCCACCGGCCCGGCAGGCGGAGACCGGCGGCTGGTTGGTCTTGCAGGCGAGCGCCGTGCTCGAAGCGGTGGCGACGGCCAATTACGCCTGTTACGGGCGCGGCGGCGTGCCCCGCTATCCGCGTCCGACGACGACGCCCGCCTCCGAGCAACCGCCGACGCTGTGCGTCGAGGCGCTGTTGCGCGACCCGTCAGGCGAGGTGAAGCTGGCCTGCCTCGATCTCGATCTGACGCTGCACGAGCGCAACGAGCGACAGATCGTGTGGCTGGGCTACGACGCAGCACGCCGGTTGCAGGTAGCGTGGGTGTGGGACTTCTACCGCATTCTCAGCCATGCGGTGTTGCGCGTACCCATTCCACCCCGCCAGGAAATGCCCGATCCGGCCTGGGTGGGGGCAGTCGAGGCGCTGCGCGCGGCGGGGCCGGGCTATGAACTGGAATTCCGGGTGCGCTCGGCGTGCGGCGACATTCAGCAGGTGCACCGTATCGAGCGTCCGGCGGTGCCCTGGTCGCCGCCCAAGGCGGCATCGTGAGACATAAGGTGGGCCGATTGTGGCCCATAGGGTGGAGCAGACGACCATGATCGAGACAACGCAGATTCGCAAAGTGCTGATCGCCAATCGCGGCGAGATCGCCGTCCGTATCATTCGTGCCTGCCGCGAGTTGGGCGGCATCCGCACGGTAGCCGTCTATTCCGACGCCGACCGTGAGGCGCTGCACGTGCGCTATGCCGATGAGGCCTATCACATCGGCCCGCCCGCGCCGCGCGAGAGCTACCTCAATATCCCCAAACTGATTGAGGTGGCGAAGCGCTCCGGAGCCGATGCCGTGCACCCTGGCTATGGCTTCCTCAGCGAGCGGGCAGAGTTCGCCAGAGCGGTGATCGAGGCGGGGCTGACCTGGATCGGGCCGTCACCGGAAGCGATCGCCAAAATGGGCGACAAGTTGGCCGCTCGCGAACTGATGGAGGCGGCGGGGGTGCCCATCGTGCCCGGCACGCCGCCCGGCCTGAACGACGGGGCGTTGCTGCACGAGGCGCGGCGCATTGGTTTTCCGCTGATGGTCAAGGCGGCAGCGGGCGGCGGCGGCAAGGGGATGCGCGTCGTGCACGATGAGTCGCAGCTAGAGGCAGCGCTCGCCTCGGCGCACCGCGAAGCCGAAGCGGCCTTCGGTGACGGCACCGTCTACCTGGAGAAGTTGCTCGAAGGGGCGCGACACATCGAATTCCAGATTCTGGCCGACATGCATGGCAATACCATACACCTGGGCGAGCGCGAATGCAGCATTCAGCGCCGTCATCAGAAGCTCTTCGAGGAAGCGCCCAGCCCCTTCATGGACCCCGACCTGCGCGAGCGCATGGGCGCGGCAGCCGTCGCCGCTGCGCGGGCGGTCAACTACGTCAACGCGGGCACGGTCGAGTTCCTGGTAGATCCCAACAAGAACTTCTACTTTCTGGAAATGAACACGCGCCTGCAGGTCGAGCACCCGGTCACCGAACTGGTGACGGGTGTAGACCTGGTGAAGGAGCAGATTCGTATCGCCCGCGGGCGGCGCATGGGGCCGGTAGACGGCGTGACCATCTCCGGCTGGGCCGCGGAGTGCCGCATCAACGCCGAAGACCCCTACAACAACTTTCTGCCGTCCATCGGGCGGGTGACCGTGCATGTAGCGCCCACCGGCCCTGGTGTCCGGCTCGACAGCGGCATTTACGCGGGCTATGAAGTGACGCCCTACTACGACTCCATGCTCGCCAAGCTGATCACCTGGGGCGAGACGCGCGGCGAAGCGTTGCTGCGGATGCGGCGGGCGCTCTCCGAGTACAAGATCATGGGGCTGAAGACCAACCTGCCCTTCCACCAGAAGTTGCTGGACAGCACCAACTTCCTGGCGGGGCGCTACAATACGCAGTTCGTCGAGCAGGTGCTCAACTTGCAGGAGGACGGTACCGGCGGCGAGCTGGCCGAGGTGGCGGCGATTGTCGCCACGCTGGTGGAACATCAACAGCGGCAGAACGCGCTGCAGTTTGTGCAGTTGCCCAACCGTCGCTATTCGCCCTGGAAATGGGGTGTCCGGCGGTAGGGGAAACTGGGTCGGTCCCAGTGTTGAAGCTTCAGGGAGAGCGGGTTATGCACTTTTTCGCCCTCAACCCCCGGCCCCTTCTCCCGCGCTGCGGGCGAAGGGGAGCACTTAGGCGAGAGACAGCAAGTCCCCTCGCCCCGCGACGCAGTCGCGAGGGAGAGGGGATTTAGGGGTGAGGGAAACATACTCCCAGAAAGATCACAACGGCCTCTAGATTCTGCAGGCAAACAGGCATGACTCAACCTCTCGGTTTCAAGAAACTACTCAGTCTCAACACCCTGCTGCTGTTCGGCGCGATCGCGGTGGCGCTGCGCCTCTCCGACGGTGACGACGTGGCCATCTTCGCGGCGTCCGCGCTGGCGATCGTCC
The DNA here is from genome assembly GCA_034433965.1 of Anaerolineae bacterium. Classification (GTDB taxonomy): domain Bacteria; phylum Chloroflexota; class Anaerolineae; order Aggregatilineales; family Aggregatilineaceae; genus UBA2029. Next base: position 6,893 of record DAOTZZ010000315.1, on the reverse strand, counting down.
CCCTGGCCGGGCTGATCGGTCAGGCGACCGAGGAGATCGCCGCGCGGGTGGGGCCACAACTCGGCGGGCTGCTCAACGCCACGCTGGGCAACGCGGCGGAGCTGATCATCACCATCTTCGCCCTCAAGGAAGGGCTGCTGGAACTGGTGCGCGCCTCGATCATCGGCTCGGTGCTGGGCAACCTGTTGCTGGTGATGGGCCTGGCGATCTTCCTGGGTGGGCTGCGGCACGGCATTCAGGTCTTCGAGCGGAGACAGGCGTCCATGAACGCCACTCTGCTCATCCTGGCCTTCATGGCGCTGGCGATCCCATCGCTCTTCGACCACACTTTTGTCGAAAGCCGCGAGTTCGAGTCTGAGCTGTTGCTGAGCGAGGGCATCGCGCTGATCCTGATCGCGCTCTACGCCGCCAACATCGTCTACTCGCTGCTGCGGGGTGGGGCGGCAGACGAAGCGCACCATCACGAGCCGCGGTGGTCAGTGCCCGTGGCGGTAGGCGTACTGGCCTTCGCCACAGCGGGCATCGTGGTCATGTCTGAGTTCCTGGTGGGTACGGTCGAGCCGGTCGTCGAGCAACTGGGCTGGAGCGAGCTATTCGTCGGCGTGATCATCGTGCCGATCATCGGCAACGTGGCCGAACACCTGGTGGCGGTGCAGGTGGCGCTGAAGAACCGCATGGAGCTGAGCATGGCCATCGCCCTTGGCTCCAGCCTGCAGATCGCGCTTTTCGTCGCGCCGGTGCTGGTGTTCGTCAGCCTGTTGTTCGAAGAAAAGCTGATCCTGGCCTTCACCCTGCCCGAGATCATCGCGTTGGCGGCGGCATCCTATGTGGCGGCGTTGGTCGCCGAAGACGGCGAATCCAACTGGTTGGAAGGGCTGATGCTGCTGGCCGTCTATGTGATTGTGGCGCTGGCATTCTTCCTGCTGCCGGAAGCGCATGTCTGAGCCACCCCTCCTGTCTGTCCAAATATCTGTCAAGGAGTATCCGATGAAGCGCATTTCTCGTAGTGTGTGGGTGGCCTGGCTGGTGGCAGTGCTGCTGATCGCCTCTGTGCCAGGATTGCCTGTCGCGGCGCAGACCTCGCAGACGCCGCAGACCCTTTGCGCTGCCGCTATCGCCAACCTGTCCGAACCGGCCACGCGGCAGTTTGCGCGGGCCGAGCAGGTTTTGCAGCCGGACGTTGACTACTGGGCGGTGATCTGCACGGACGCCGGGCCGATCTATCTCGATCTGTTCGAGGATGCCGCGCCGCAGACGGTCAACAACTTCGTCTTCCTGGCTCAGCAGGGCTTCTACAACAACACCTCCTTTCACCGCGTGTTGCCGGGCTTCATGGCCCAGGGCGGCGATCCGACCGGCACCGGCACGGGTGGGCCGGGCTACACCTTCGCCGACGAGACTGACAACGGCCTGGTCTTCGACACCTACGGTTTGCTGGCGATGGCCAATGCTGGCCCGGACACCAACGGCAGTCAGTTCTTCATCACCACTGTGCCCACGCCCTGGCTGGACGGCAATCACACCATCTTCGGCAAGGTCTATGAAGGGATCGAGCGGGTCGAACTGCTGACACCGCGCGATCCCCAGCAGATGCCCGATTATGAGGGGGCAGGATTGCAAACAGTGGTGATCGTGGACGACCCGGCCAGTGTCCTGGCGACGCCCGACGGTCCGCCCGCCATTCAACATTTCCAGGACATGCTGGCGCTGACCCTGCCGCTCACGCTTAACGAGCTGTTCGTGCTGGACGAGGCGCAGTCGCACGTCTACGATGCGGCGGATGAGGCGGCTTACTGGGAGACGCAGGGAGCCGGTTTGAGCGCAGCCATGGAAGAATACCTGACGACGCGCGGCTTTGAGGGCGCGGCGACGGTGATCCTGGCGCTGGAGGAATGCCCGGCGAGCACTGCTGAGCTGCCGATCTGGGAGATCGGGGTGCGGGTGCTGGCCTTCGGCGACGAGGAGACGGCGCAGGCGGTAGTCTTCGACGACGAGCGGGCCGCCTTGCTGGAAGGGGCGGGCGCATTTGACACGCACAGCGATCCATCTGACGTGGCCGGGCGCGTGTTCAGCCGAACTCTGGCCGAGGGCTGCGGCGAACAAAGCACAGCCTATCGGTTGGAATTTCCCTATGGGCGCTATGTGCTGGTGGCCGAACTGGCCATGGACGATGCGATCATCAACCCGCAGACCGATCCCTCGTCCACGCAGTTCCTGGCCTATGTGATGCAAGACCTGCTGTTCGGCACAGTGGGCGGCACGCTCGATCGCGGCAACGCAGCGCCGGCGGAGTGAGTTTCGATTGACGATGTTCCAGCATGGCACGAGGAGAGGCGCATGAAATACCAGACGATCGTCAACGGCCAGACGTTTGACATCGAGATCAACCAGGATGGGCGCCTTCTGGTCAACGGCGAGGAGCGCGCCATAGACTTTCGCGTGCTGCGCGAAGGCGAACTGTACTCGATCCTGCTCGATCATCGCAGCTACGAAGCCGTGGTGGACGAGCGCGACAACACCTATTACGTGTTGCTGGTAGGCGACATGTACGAGGTGCAGGTCACCGACGAGCGCAGCCGCCGCCTGGCCAGCGCCTTCATGGCCTTTGGCGATACCGGCGCTGAGGCGGTCATTCGCGCGCCGATGCCGGGGCTGATCGTGCGCGTGCCGGTTCAGGAGGGCGAAGCCGTGACCAAAGGTCAGACGCTCGTCATCCTGGAATCGATGAAGATGGAGAACGAACTGAAAGCGCCGCACGATGGCACAGTGCGCCATGTGCACGTCAAGGCGGGGGACAGCGTCGAACAGAATAAGGTACTGGTCACCATCACGTAGGGCAGGCGCGGGGCACGATCCCGCGCAGAACGCTATAATCGGGCGCGTCGTGAGGGCGTGAATCTCACCGCTGAGACGCAGAGAGCACAGAAAGGTGCCAAAGCCTCTCCGGGTGAGATGCACCTTCCGGTGAGCGTAGCCGCTCCGGCGCGCGGTTCCCGGTCGTCCGGAGAAGGGGCGACCGTTTTCTTTGGGGCAGGAGGAGACGGTGACAACCCGCCAACGTGTCTTCTGGCGTGGTGTGGACGGGCTATGGCTGACGGCGCTGGCAATCTATGTGCTGGCGGGCGTGGCGAGCGTGCCCTTTCATGGCGATGAATCCTCACTGATCGCCATGAGCCGCGACTATGTCTACCTGGTGCAGCAACGGCAGCTTGAACCGGTGCTCTACGATCCCACTCCCGCCGACCCGATGGAGCAGGAGCTACGCCTGATCAACGGGACGGTGGGCAAAATGGCGATGGGCCTGGCCTGGGACCTGGCCGGCCTGACCGAGGCCGATCTGAACCGGCCCTGGCTGTGGGGCGCGGACTGGGACTACAACGTCAGCACGGGCCATCTGCCCGAAGAGCGCCTGTTGCGGGCGGCGCGGCTGTCCTCCGCCGTGCTGACGGCGCTCAGCGTGATAGCGGTCGCGGCGGCGGCAGGTCTGGTTGGCGGGCGACCGGCGGCGTGGGCCGCCGCGCTGCTCTATGTCACCACGCCTGCCGTGCTGCTCAACGGGCGACGCGCGATGATGGAAGGCTCGCACCTGGCCTTCAGCACGTGCACGGCACTGGCCGCCCTGCTGATCGTGCGCGAACAGGCGCGACGACCCTGGTCGGGGCGACGGTTGGGCTGGCTCTACGCGGCATTGGGGGCGCTGGCCGGACTGGCTGTGGCGAGCAAACATCCGGCGATGATGGTGGTGGCGTTGGCCTTCGCAGGCGTCGCGCTGCAACCGCTGCGCCATCCGCCGGAACGCCGGGCCTGGGCCGGGCACGCGCAGCGCGTGTTGGGTGCAGGAGTGCTGGCCCTGCTGGTCTTCCTGGCGCTCAATCCGGCCTGGTGGTCAGACCCGCTGGGAATGCCGGGGCGCGTGCTGGAACTGCGCCAGAACCTGCTCGATCAGCAGGTAGCAGGCTTTGGCGGTTACGAGAACTGGGGCGAGCGCCTGGCGGAACTGGTCACGCAGGCGTTCGGTGCGAAACCGCAGTATTACGAGTCGCCGGGCTGGGCGGAGTGGGTAGCCGCTGAGATCGCCCGCTATGATGGCTCGTTCCTGGCCGGACGACCCGGCGGCTGGGGGTGGGGCGTCCCCCTGGCCATGCTGACGGCGGCGGGCGCGTGGTCGCTGGGGCGGCGCTGGCGCGACGACCTGGCACTGGCGGCGCTGATCTGGGCGGCGGGCATCGCCCTGGCGCTGCTGGTGGCAACGCCGCTGGCCTGGCAGCGCTACTACCTGCCGTTGCAGCCGCCGCTGGCCGTACTGGCAGGCTACGGTGCGGCGTCGCTGGGTCGGTGGGGGTTCCGCCGCGCAGACAAGGGAGTCGTATGATCCTGATCGCGCCGTTGCCTCTGTTGGGCGCACTGTGGGGGCTGACCTTCGCGGCGCCCTGGGCCTGGTGGCTGATTCCGCCCTCACGTCGGACGGGAATCGCACTGGCCGTCATGACGCTGGCGCTGAGCCTGGGCGCGCTGACATGGGGAATGCTGGCCCTGACCTGGGCGGGCGCGTTGAAAATAGAAGCCGTGCTCGGCGGGACGCTGGGCGTGTGCGGCGCGGGAATGGTCGTGGCCTGGCGGGCAGGGTTGCGCCCGCTGCAGCGTCGCCCTCAGTTGCCGGACCTGCGGGTAATCCGCTCCCATCCGGTGGCAGTTGGGGCGGCGCTGATCATGCTGGGATTGGCGGCGCTAATCGTTCTGGAAGCCGTGTACTGGCCCTTCAGTGCCGACGACGCTGTTTCCATCTACGCCGATCTCAGCCGCCGCATCTACCAGGCCAGGGCGCTGCCAGGCGGAGAAGGTCTCTACGAGGCCTATCCCATGCTGCTGCCCTTCAGTCACGTCTATGCCTACCTGGTTGCCGGGCGCATTCACGAATATCTGGCGCGGGTGGCCGTGGCGGGGATGGCCCTGGGAGCGCTGGGCGCGACGTTCGCGCTGGGGCGCGCGCTCTATGGTTGGCGCACTGGCCTGGCCGCGGCGACGCTGCTGGCCCTGACTCCTGAATTCGCACGCTGGGCCGCGGCGGGCTACACCGACATTCCCGCCGGATTCTTTGTGACGCTGGCGGCGCTGGCTGGCTGGTGGCTGGCCGAAGACCGGTCGGGGCGGGCAGCCTGGCTCTTCGGGGCGCTGACCGGCCTGGCGGCGTGGACGAAGAACAGCGCGCTGGCGGTGAGCCTGTCAGCGCTGCTCTGGGCAGCTTACCTGGGCTGGCGGCGTGCTCTGCGCTGGCGAGAGGTGGCCCTGGTCGCCGTCGGGATGGCGGTGACAGCGGGGCCGTGGTACGCGCACACGCTGCTGGACTTCGGTCGCCTGGTGCCGCCGACCGTATGGACGGAGCGGGCGCGGCACACACTGGGGGCGCTCGTGCCCTTCCTGAGCGAGCCGCGCAGTTATTTTCTGCCAGGGGTCGTGGGCACGGTGGGTATGGCGTGGGCGGCGGTCGAGGCGTGGCGCGGACGTTCGGCTGGCGAGCGGGCGCGCCTGCTGTGGACTATGGCCGGGCCGTTCGCCGTTGCCTGGTGGTGGGCGGCGTCGTATGAGACACGCTTCCTGCTGACCATCTACCCGCTGTTCTGCGTGATGGGCGCGCGAGCGCTCGTACTGGCCTGGGACAAATGGCGCGGCGATCGTCCGCTGCGCCCGGCCTACGGGCTGGCGCTGGCCGCGCTGCTGGTCGCGCTGGCGCTGCCCGCCGCTCGCAAGGTGTTGAGTCACAAGGGGGCGCTGCTGCGCGATCCGCTCATGGACGACACCGCCCGGCATCAGCAGGTGCTGGGATCGATCTACGACGTGGCCCTCTACCTGCGCGCTCTACCTGCCGTGGGGACGGTGCTCACCGATGACTATTTCCTGCCTTTCTACGCGACGCAGGAAGGGCAGTTGCAGGTGGTGGTGGGGGGACTGCCGGACCGCACCGCGCTGAGCCGCTACGACTATCTGGCGGTGCGGACGGATAGTCCGCTGTTGCGCCGCGCCGAGCCGGACGATCTGACGCGGCTGACGACGATCGGCAGGTATGACGTGTACCGGGTGCACGTTCGCTGAAGGAACGACCATGCCGGATTGGTTGCAACCGACTTTCCTGCTGCTGCCCTTTGCCATCTGGATGTTCCTGGGCGCGGGGATGCCCTGGGCGCTGGCGCTGCTCCCGCGCGGGATGTGGCGCGAGCGGATCACCGTGCTGGCGCTGAGCATGGCGCTGGGGCCGCTGAACGTGACCGCAGTCATGTTCGCGTTGGGCACGGTGGGGCGGATCACCCTGGCGGGGACGCTCGCCGGTAGCGGGGCGCTGGCCGCGCTGGGCGCGGCGCTGGCTGCGCGACAGACACGCCGGTTGGCAGGGGAAGAGGTTGTCGCGCAGCCAGCCGAGGCGCGGAACGCGCCTCCAGCGCCCCGCAGCACGGGCGAACGCGCGCTGATCGCCGGAATCGCGCTGCTGATGGTGATCAACGTCCTGGTGACCGCCTACTGGCCGTTCATCGCCTACGATGTGCAGTGGGTCTACGGCTACAACGCGCGCATCTTCACCCTGGAAGAGCGCATTCCCTCGCGCATCGGCTACTATCCGCAGCTTGTCCCGCTGGGCTACACCTACTTTCAGCAGGCGTGGGCCGCGCTGGGGCACGACGCGCTCAACGATCACGCCGCGCGGGTGCTGATTCCCTGGGTCAACCTGGGCATGGTGCTGATGGCCTATGTGCTGGGATGGCTTGCCTTCAGGCGGCGGCGTGTTGCGCTGCTGACGGCGGCGATCTGGGCGTTCTATCCGCACGTGGCAGCCTGGGCGGGCGCGGGCGATCTGGAGATCGCCCTGACGCTATACATGACCGGCGCGGCGGCCTTCTTCG
>DAOTZZ010000314.1:0-27738 GCA_034433965.1 Anaerolineae bacterium | reverse complement strand
CCACAACATGAGAAGGGAGGTAAGCGCCATTCCTCACCGGGTTAAAACCCGGTGGGGAATGGCGCAATTTCTATGGAAGCGCGGCGGGCCGATCCGATCCGGCTGATTGCCTTGCGGCTGCGGCAGGGCGAGCTGCGGCAGGTGGTGCAGCAGCCGGGCGTCAACGAGGCGGTGCGCGTCACTGTGCAGTATCACGACGGGCGGCACCCCAATCAGGTTGGCACGCTCACGCGCGGGCATGGGCCGCAGTGCAGCCTGCTCGTGGTCTACGACAAACCCAACAAAGATGTCCGGTTCTCCTATGCCATTCCCCTGGAGCGCTATCTGGCTCTGCTGGCGGCGTTGCGGCGGGCGCGCTTCGACACGCTCGACGATCAGCCGGATGTGCCTTTCTTCGGTGTGGACCTGTGGCTGGTAGAACGGGCTTCCGGCAGTTTCTATCACGACATAGTCATTCAGCCGGAGAGCGCCAGCGGCCCACACGGCGAAGTCGTGCGTGCCCTGCGCGAGCAACTCAAAGAGGCGCTCCGCCCGGTAAGCGCGTGAGCGCCTCGCAGGACAGATCCATCCCAGAGATGTGTCTGCTCACCATCAACGCGGCGCTGGCCAGGAGGCGCGCCGCCAAGACCGGTCGGCGTTATACGCTGGAGGCGAGCATAGCCAGGCTGTTCGCCAGCGAAATGACCGTGTTTGTGGTGCATCAGGCTGTACAAATTCACGTCGGAATGGGGTATAGTAAGGAACTGCCCCTGGAGCGCTATTTCCGCGACGCCAAGATCACCGAGATATTACGAGGGCACCAGTGAGATGCAGCGCGTGGATCATCGCGGGCCAGGAACTGGGATTACGTTGAGCGAGGCGACGTGGACAGGTTGAGGAGTGGTTGATGCAAAACGAGAACTTCGCACAGGGCACGCCTGAGCCGCCCGCGGACAAGAAACCCGACCCCATTGTGCAGGCCATGCGCGAGATTGGCCGTTTGCGCGCTGTCGAGGAGATCGAAGGGCACAAAGGGCCGTTCCTGCCCCCGCCGCCCTTCGCTAGCCGGGTCGGAGGGATGGCGCAGGGCTGCGGCGGCGTGCTGCTGACCGTCACCGCTATCATGATGTTACTGGCGGCCATGTGGTTCGGCTACTACCTGTGGGGGCCGGGACTGTTGCTGGCAGGCGGTTTGTTGCTGATCGCTGGGACAGTAGGCGTATGGCGTGGACGGCGCGCGCCGCTGATCGTGTCGCTGACAGCTATCGTCGCGCTGGCGGTGGTCGCGTACTTCTGGTACTCGTTCGTACCCGCAGCCGGAGCGCTCTCGCCGGTGGGCAGCCTGGGCGTTTTCCTGGGACCGGCTGTGCTGCTGATCATCCTGGTGCTGCTGGCCGCGCTGATCGCCGATGTGATCGCGCTCTTCTCGTGGCGACGGCTGGTCGCGGCGACGATGCGCAGTGCCATAACCTGGGCAGCGCTGGCGGGCTTGCTGATCGTGGCTGCGCTGGCCTTTCATTTCTCGCAACAGTCGCAGCGCGAGTCCTGGCTGCAGGAGCGCCGCGAAGCCTGGCAGGCCGAAGCCGCTGGCGAATTGGAACACCTGGGGTCTACGGCGAACGTCACGCTGGGCTACAGTTTCGTGACGGCAGAAGAAGACGACGATAGCCGCCTGGACGTGCGCCTGGCCGAGTTGCGGGCTGCCCTGGAAGCCGGTGCGGACGTAGTGCGCCTGTCGGCCAGCGGAGATATGCGCCTGGAAGCCGAACAACCGCGGCTCTTCAAGCCGGACGAGAAGAAAGACCCGACTGAGGAGCAGGCCAGGATCGAAGCGCGGCTGGCCCGTCAGCAGGCTGACGAGGAAGCGTATATGAAGGTATTGACTGAAGCGGGCGTTGAGCTGATCCTCTCCGACTCGCAATACACACCCTATCTGCTGATGCAGGCCAACGACGAGGAGAAAATCCCCTGGGAGCAGTTCACCAGCATTCAAGAAGAGCGCGTGCGGTACTATGCGCAGCGCTATCAGCCCATGGCCTATGAAGTCATCACCGAGCCGAGCCAGTATGCGGCCTACAGTGGGATCGCCATGCCAGAAGATGCGGACGAACTGGCACTGTGGGTGGCGCAGGCCCGCCGACTGGCGCAGGCCGTGCGCGAGGAAAGCCCCAACACTCTGGTTGGCGTGACGATCTCGCTCATTGACGACCTCGATCTGGACTTCTACGAGCAGGCGCTGACGCTGGACGAACTGGACTTCATCGGCGTGCGCGTCTTTCAGCCGGGCGCGTTCGACGTGCTGGAAGACCTGTTTGCCGAGCGCGGTCATCCCGCCGACCACGGCAAGGAGTTGTGGCTGCTGGAGACATGGTACGGCTATTGCCTGGCTCCGCAGCGCAGCATGGACCTCGACGCCATGTGGCTGGAGACAGTGACCGCCTTCGCCGCTAAGGAGCGCATCAGCACGGTGTTGGTCAACGACTATGGCTGCTTCATTCAGGAAGGCGGGACGCTCTTCCAGGCCGACGTAGACCTGAACGGGCGCACCGAAGTCTGGCAGCGCTGGCAGGAACTGATCCGCGCCCTGCACCCGGCCTCGTGAGGGCGGACACCGGAGGAGATTCGCTCATGGTCAAGCGCATTGCTCACGTGGCAGTGGTGGTGGAAGACCTGCAAACAGCGCTGGCCTTCTGGCGCGATGCGTTGGGATTGCCGCTGGCGCGCACCGAACACAACGAGACCGAACAGGTGGCGATTGCCTTCTTGCCGGTTGGGGAGAGCGAGATCGAGTTGCTGGAACCGACCGAGGCCGAAAGCGGCATTGGACGTTACCTGGCCAAACGCGGCCAGGGGATGCACCATGTCTGCGTAGAGGTAGACGATATCGAGGCGACGCTGGCGCGGCTGACCGCGCACGGTGTCGAGCTGATCAACGAGACCCCGCGCGTGCGCGACGACGGCACGCGCTATGCGTTTGTGCATCCGCGCAGCGCGTCCGGCGTGCTGGTCGAGCTATACCAGAAGCCGACGCGTTGAGTGGGTGAGCGCGCGCCAGGCGCACGCGCGCAACGCGCGCGTCGGCGCGACTTTGGTCGCGCCGGGCAGGGCTTTGCCCTGCCGCGCCTGGCGCTACACGCTGAGACCGCGCGATCGGCAGCGGACCTGACCGCACTCGCGGTGTCTATGCAGCCCCAACCGGCTCATCCAGCCAGTACTCAAGCTGAATGTTGTCCGGATCACGAAAAGCGACATAGTACCAGCGCCCGTGGAACAGTTCCACGCCTTTCGTGTTCACATCGGCGGCAATCAGCTTGTCGGCCAGCGCGTCCAGAAACTCCTTGCTGGGTGCCGTGAAAGCCAGGTGATCCAGCCCGATACGAAACTCGCTGAAGCGATCCCCTGGCGGGGTCTGATCGTGCTGAAGAAGCCAGACCGACGCGCCGCCCTCTGCCGGAAAGTAGTACATGACTCTGCCCTGCTGGATAGGGACTTCGTGCACCTCAAAGCCCAGCAGATCGCCGTAGAAAGCACGCGCCTTGTCGAGATCGGAAACGGTCAAGATAATGTGGTTGATGGCGGGAGCGGACATGGGGCATCTCCTGTCATTGGTTGAAGCAACATACTCATGATAGAACAAATGTTCTTTCCCGTCAAGTACGATGGGGACGCTGACTCCAGCGCCCATAAGGAGGAAGCCAGATCATGACCCTTGAGGAATCGCCAGGGCTGCATGGTCTCAAAGCACGAATCCGCGAGCAAGTATTGCGCGAGGCGGTGCCGGTATGAGTGACCCTCCTGACCCCACTCGCGCTGCGGCCCCCGGCCCCTGGTGGGAGAAGCTCGTCGTCTCGCTCGAATTCGCCGATCTGACCGATCCCGGGACGCGCGAACGTCTGGATTCTGTGGCAGCCAAAGTCAACAGCCAGGGCATGGCGACCGCCGCTGCCTGGCGCTATGGGCGTGCTTTGCCCATGCTCACGGCGGCCATCGAAATCTGGGCGCGGCTGGAGCGTCCGGCGGGCGAGGTAGTGGCGCGCAACGCGCGGGGAAGCGTGCTGCGTCGTGTGGGCGACTATGCCGCTGCAGAGGAGGATCACCGGGCTGCGCTGGCGCTTTCTCGCGAGCACGATTTGCCTGGCAGCGCGGTGACCGCGTGCGTGGGACTGGGGGCGATCTGTACCGAGCGAGGCGATCTCCCTCAGGCGGCGCAATGGCTGGACGAAGCGGAGCGACTCAGCGCCGGGATGTCCGACGAGCGGGGCGCTGCCCAGACACAGTACACCTGGGGATTGTGTCACGAAGCGGGCAAGGATTGGGACGCGGCCCTGCGCGCCTACGGCCTGGCCGTGGAACGTTGGCGCGCGCTGGGGGGACGTGCCGAGGCGATCGAAGCCACGGCGGGAGTGATGCGCGTCTTGCTGGCGCAGGGGCAGGGAGTGGCTGCCTATAGCCTGGCCGAGGAAGTGTTGGCGCATCTGGGCGAGCATGGCCCGGCCCGCCTGGACGAGCCGCTGCGGGTCTACTGGACGATCTACCGCGCCCTGCATTTTATGCGTCAGGCCGACGCTGCCCAGCAGGTCCTGGATATGGCGCACATGTTGTTGCAGCGCCAGGCCGAAGACCTGGCTCCGGAGCAACAACGCCGCTTTCTGGAAGAGGTTAGCGTCAACCGGGCCATCGAGACAGCGTGGTATAATGCGCACCAGAACAGCCAGTAGCCATGCCTGGCCTTGCCTTAAGGAGAGAGGCGGATGACTGACGAACGTATCTGGCGTTATATCGAGGCGACGGAGAATCTGCGCCAGGGCGTCTACGATGTTGATATTCCGGTCAGCCCGCCCGACGAAGTGGGGCAGCTCGGTGAGGCTTTGCAGGCGCTGGCGCATGAACTGGACGTTCGCCGCGCCGAACTGCAGAAGCTCGACCTGATCACGGCGCGCATCAACGCGGGGCTGCTGCTCGACGACATTCTCGACAACGTCTACGACGACTTCCGCACGCTGATTCCCTACAACCGCATTGGCTTCTCGCTGATTGACGAAGCTGGAGGCACGGTGACGGCACGCTGGGCGCGCAGCGATCAACCGGAAATCCATCTCAAGCGCGGCTATTCGGCCCCGCTGGCGGGCAGCAGTCTGCAGCAGATCATCGAGACCGGCGAACCGCGCATTATCAACGACCTGGTGGCTTATCTAAAGGCCAAACCAGAGTCGGAATCCACGCGCCTGATCGTAGCCGAGGGAATGCGCTCTTCGTTGACCTGTCCGTTGATTGTCAACGGCTATCCTGTGGGCTTTATGTTCTTTTCCAGCGTGCGGCCTGGTGCGTATTCTGATGTCCATGTAGATGTGTTCAAACGCATCTCGCGTCAGCTTTCCATCATTGTGGATAAGGGTTATCTGGTCTCCGAGTTGGCAACCCGGCAGGCCGCTATCGAAGCGAAAAATCAGGAACTCCAGCGTCTCAACGACCTCAAGAACACGTTCCTGGGCATGGCCGCGCACGACCTGCGCAACCCGCTTAGTTCTATCCAGTTGATCGCGTCGGTGTTGCGCGACAAAACGTTCCCTCTGTCAGAAGACGAGCGAACTTCTTTGCTGGATGACATCGTCCAACAGACACATCACATGCTGGTCTTGCTGGAAGAGCTGCTGGATGTGTCGCAAATCGAGGCGGGCAAACTGGAATTGCGGTACGAATGGGTGGAGATGCCATACTTTGTGAAGCGCATTGTCGAGCGTCACGCCCAACTGGCCGCTTCCAAGGGAACTACCGTGATATTGCGTCGCGCCGATAGCGGGGCGCTCTTCGCCGATCCGGCCCGTCTGCGCCAGGTGCTCGACAACCTGATCTCCAATGCTGTCAAGTACTCGCCTCCGGGTAGCACCGTGTGGGTGGATGCCTGCCTGCAGGACAACGGCTGGCGCTTCGCGGTGCAGGATCAGGGGCCGGGCATATCTCCCGCTGACCGCGAAAAACTGTTCACCGATTTTGCCAGGCTGTCGGCGCGCCCGACCGGTGGGGAAAAGAGCACCGGTCTGGGGTTGGCGATCACGCGCCGGGTCGTTGAGGCGCACGGCGGCATCATTGACGTAGACTCTACGCCAGGGCAGGGCGCGACCTTTTGGGTCTGGTTGCCCGCGCAGCCGCCCGCCTGATGCCGGGCCACAAGTCCTATTCCTGGTCAACAGCGCGTAGGGTACACTGACCGCCAACCCGCAGGCTGGCTTCAGGAGGTCCGACAATGGCTTCCCGTTTGCGATGGCTGGGGATGGTGGTGGGATTGATGGCGCTGCTCTGTCCGCTGACGGGGACAGCGCGGGGGCAGACGCGCCAGGTGGCGCTGGCCTATGTCTGGCAGGACACGGTGACTCTGGCCGATGCCGATGGAAAACCGCTGGAACAGACCGGCCCCACCTTCACTTACGGCCAGGGCGCGCGCCTGTTCTGGACGGGCGACGGGCGCACGCTCTACATCGCTCGCGACGACGGCCTCTATGCCACCGGCGCAGAGGGGGGCGCAGCGGTGCGTATGGCTGGCACCTATGGGCGCACGCTCACCCTGTCGCAGGACGGGCAGACGCTCTATTACCTGGAGACGGTCTCGCCACAGCCTGCCGGTTCTGACGCCCCCGATCGGGTAGCCTTTCCTCTGCGCGAGTTGAACTTCGCCCTGGCCGATGGGGGCGTGGGCCGCCTGACGGGGTATTTCGGGCGCTTCCAGGCGGGGGCGTCGCAGGCAGTGCTCACCTTCGCCGCGGCGCTCTATGTGCGCGACGGTGGTCTGCTGGGGCCGGGGCGTCCCAACCTGTGGCCGACGTATGGCGCGAACGTCTTTGGCACATGCTGTTTTCCCGACCCTGGCCTGGCTCTTTACAGCACCGGCACGGGCGAGTTCTCGGTCTACGACGCCGAATTCGTGCCGGGCGCGGCGGCGCTCAATCCGGCGCGCACGCACCTGGCCGGGCCGACCGTCAACAACGCCTTCCGCATCTACGATCTGATCACCGGCGGCTGGCGCGATTACGAGATTGCCATCGCCGGTGGGCTGGGCACCATCGAGCGCGTGGCCTGGTCGCCCGACAACGCTTACCTGTTCTTTGTCTCGCGCTATGCGCCCAGCCATCCGCTGACCCTGGACAAAGAGCCGACTTTTCCGGTTGATGTGCGCAGCGCCGACATTGTCCTCTACCGCCTGAATCTGGTGAACGGCACCATCCGCGAACTGGCCAGCCGCGCCGATGTCTACGGCGTCAGCTCGCTGGCGGTCACCGATCGGTATGCGTTTGCCGTAGTGGTTGACCCCAACGTCGCCCTGGTGAACGACCTCAACGCCCGCCGCGTATGGCCCGGTGCCAAACCGACCGATCCGGAGATGATGGTCTACCTGCCCGCCACGCACCTATGGCGTGTGGCCTTCGAGGGCGGGGAAGCGCAAGACGTGGCGGAGAACGTCTGGGGCGTGGTGGCGCGGCCCTACTGATCCGCCTTCTGCAAGAGGGACTCACCGTGGAGACGATGCGCAAGTTCTTCCTGCCCGCCGAAACGCCGCGCGTGCTGCTGATCACCGGCGGATCGTCGGGCATTGGCCGTGCGACGGCGCTGCTCTTCGCTGCCTTGGGCGACTGTGTCACTGTCACGGCGCGGCGCGCCGAGTTGCTGACAGCGCTGGCCGACGAAGCCGAAACGCGCGGTCTGCCGGGCACGATTCTACCCGTCCCTGCCGACGTGACCGATCCCCAAGCTATGCAACGGGCTGTTGCCCTGACGCTGGCGCAGTTCAACCGGCTTGACGTGCTGGTGGCCAACGCTGGCGTGGGGCAGCGCGGGGCGCTGGTCGAAGCGCCCTGGGCGGATATCGAAACCGTCTTGCGCACCAACATTGACGGCGTGATCCATAGCGTGCGGGCGGTGGTGCCCGCCATGCGTGCCAGCGGCGGCGGACATATCGTGCTGGTCTCGTCGGTGCTGGGGCCGGTGCCGGGGCCATATGTGGCCGCCTATAGCGCGAGCAAGGCAGCGGTAGATGCGCTGGGACGTTCGCTGCGCGGCGAACTGCGCGCCGACCGCATTCACGTCACTGTGCTATGGGTGGGACAGGCGCATACCGAGTTCGCCGAACGACGGCTGGGGCAGCCGGGCCGCGTCGCCTCGAAGTGGCCGACGATGACCCCCGAACAGGTCGCCGGAGGGATCGCCCGCGCCCTGGAACGCAAACCGCGCACCATGACCCTGCGCTGGCAGGACAGTCTGCTGGTCTGGGCCGGACGGCGCTTCCCCGCCCTGACCGACCGCCTGCTGGCGCGCATTTACCGTTAGCGCATGGGAGACCATCACCGCAGAGAACACAGAGATGGCTCAGAGATTCTGAAATTCTTCGCCTCCCCTCTGGGTTTCTTCTCTGCATCCTCGGTGGCCTCTGTGTTGAATATGAGGTTCGGACGTAAATGGTTGACCGGGACTGTGAAAGCCTCACTGATAGCCCCTCACCCTAAGTCCCTCTCCCTCAAGGGGCTGAGGGATTTGTTCCCCTCTCCCCGCGACGCAGTTGCGTCGCAGTGGGAGAGGGGGCCGGGGGTGAGGGGCAGCCTTAGATTTACGTCCGGGTCTCTGTGTTGAATCTCTTGCGCTCTAAAGCTGCGCGATGGCCTGGCGAATGCGCTTCAGCGTTTCCTCGCGTCCCAGCACTTCCATTGTCTCGAAGAGCGGCGGCGAGACCTGTTGACCGGTGGTCGCGGCCCGTAGCGCCCCAAAGAGTTGCCCCGTCTTCAGGCCCAGCTCGTCGGCCAGCGCCCGCAGCGCGTGTTCTTGCGTCGTCGCGCTGAAGTCGGGCAGGGCGGCCAGGCGGTCGGCGGCAGCCTGGAGCGCGGCCCTGGTGCTCGCGGCGTCCATGCCCTTCTGCACGATCTGTTCGGCGGAGGGCGGCGTGAACGACGGCGTGAAGATGAAACCGGCCATGTCCAGCGCATCGTTGAGTGTCTTGATGCGCACCTTGATCAGCGGCACGACGCGACGCACCCGCTCGAGGTCTACCGGATACCCGGCCTTCTCAAAGACGGGCAGCAGCCGCCGCGCCAGCTCGTCGTCGGCCATCTCGCGGATGTAGACGCCGTTGAGCCAGTCCAGCTTTTCGATGGGGAAGGCTCCGCCCGCCGGGTTGACGCGCGACAGGTCGAAGCGCTCGATCGTCTCCTGCACGGTGAAGACTTCGCGATCTTCGCCAAAGCTCCAGCCGATATTGGTCAGGAAGTTGACCACTGCTTCCGGCAGGTAGCCGGCCTCGATGAACTCGTGTACCAGCACGGGTATCTTGCGCCCGCCTTCGGAAAAGGCCACGCTGCGTTTGGAAAGCTTACCTTTGCCGCTGGGGTTGAGGATCACCGGCAGATGGGCGATCTGCGGCATCGGCCAGCCGAAGGCCTCGTACAGGTTCTTGTGAATGGGCGCGGTGGAGATCCATTCCTCGGCACGCAGGATGTGACTGATCTCCATCAGATGATCGTCCACCACATTGGCCAGGTGATAGGTCGGATAGCCGTCGGACTTGAGCAGCACCAGGTCTTGCAATTGCCGATTGTCGAAGGTGATGTCGCCCCGCAGCAGATCGTGGACGGTCGTTTCGCCTTCCAGCGGCATCTTGAAGCGAATGACGTACTGACCGCCGGTCTCTTGATGCAGGCGTTCGCGCTCTTCGGGCGTCAGGTAGCGGCAATGGCGGTCGTAGCCGGGGTCTTGCCTGGCGGCGAGTTGCTGCTGGCGCAGGGCTTCCAGCCGTTCCTCGCTGCAATAACAGCGGTAGGCGTGCCCCTGCTCGACCAGCCAGTTGGCCCAATACTGGTATAGATGCAGGCGCTCCGACTGGAAATAGGGTCCATAGGGGCCGCCGACCTCCGGCCCTTCGTCCCAGTCAATGCCCAGCCAGCGCAAACCGTCCAGGAGCAGCCGCAGCGAGTCCGGATCGTAGCGTTTGCGGTCGGTGTCTTCGATGCGCAGGATGAATTTTCCGCCATGATGGCGGGCGAACAGCCAGTTGAAGAGCGCCGTGCGCGCCCCGCCAATGTGAAACGGTCCGGTGGGGCTGGGGGCGAAGCGCACGCGCACAGGGGCGTCATTCTGTTCGGTCACAGGTGTCTCTCCTCAAGGTGCTGCGGTCACAGGTGCAGCGGGTGGGATTATAGCAGAAGGGGCGCGGCGGTTGAACGGACATTTGCGATACAATCATGAATGAGTAAACAGGACGATCAGCCATGACTCGTCGGACAGTTCCAGTGCTCCCCGACCAGATCATCGAGCATCTGATGCGCTCACCGCGCCTGCCCCAGGTGACCCAGCAGCTTCAGGCGATCCTGGAAGCTGAGCGGCAAGCACGCCAGCGCTTCTACGACCAGGTCACCGAGGAGCAGAAAGCGGAGTTCATCAACGGGGAAATTATCGTGCAGACACCCGTCAAATGGCGGCACAGCCGGGCCAGCGAGCATCTGTTTGCGCTGCTGCAAGCCTACGTGCAGAAGCATGCCCTGGGATATGTGGGGCATGCAAAGCTGCTGATCTCGTTGACGTGCAACGACTACGAGGACGCGCTTCCCGGCTCCTGATATGGTGGTTGAGGTGCTCTCGGAGTCAACCGAGGCCATTGACCGCGGCATCAAGTTCGAGGACTATGCCCTGCACGGCGTTGCGGAATACTGGCTGATTGATCCCGACCAGGAGACGGTCGAGCAGTATACCTTGCAAGGCGACAGCTACGAGCTGGCCCTGAAAGTCCGGTCGGGCGCGATCCAGAGTACGGCGGTGCAGGGCTTTGAGATTCCTGTGCGCGCGATCTTCGATCCTCAAGAACAACTTGCTACCCTGCAGGCTTTGTTGCGGTAACCGGGGGTTCGGCCCGCGTTTCTTGCTTCTCTCCGCCCCAAACCGTTTTTGCCCATTCTGGGCGATGTTGCCCTTCACAGCAGCCAGAACATTCTGGGCACCACGATTTCGTCGTTTGTGCACTACGCATTCTTCGCCCGATTTGGTACACTCCTCAGTGTTGTGATCGCCCGAACGTGCGCTGGAGAACAACGACCATGTCTGGCAGTGAAACGGAGCTTGACGAGCGTACTCGCTCTGAGTCGGAGGCTGAGGAAACTCCTGCCCCAACCAATTTCATTCACGAAATGATCGAGGAGGACATCCGCACCGGCAGATTCGGCGGGCGGGTGCATACGCGCTTCCCACCGGAGCCGAATGGGTACCTGCACATCGGCCATGCCAAGTCCGTCTGGCTCAACTATGGCACGGCGGTGAAATACGGCGGCAAGTTCAACCTGCGCTTTGACGACACCAACCCCACCAAAGAAGAGCAGGAATACATAGACGCCATCATCGAGGATGTGCGCTGGCTGGGCGCGGACTGGGAAGACCGTCTTTTCTATGCTTCCGACTACTTCGAGCAGTTGTACGAGTGGGCGGTCGAGCTGATCAAAAAGGGCCTGGCCTATGTGGACGATCTGAGCGCCGAGGAGATCCGCGAATACCGCGGCACGCTCACCGAGCCGGGGCGCAACAGCCCCTATCGCGATCGCTCGGTGGAGGAGAATCTCGACCTGTTCGAGCGCATGAAGAACGGCGAGTTTCCCGATGGTTCGCGCGTGTTGCGGGCCAAGATTGATATGGCCTCGCCCAACCTCAACCTGCGCGATCCGGTCATGTACCGCATCCTGCACGCCGAACACCCGCGCACCGGCAACAAGTGGTGCATCTACCCCATGTACGACTGGGCGCACGGGCAGTCAGACTCGATCGAGGGCATCACGCACTCGATCTGTACGCTGGAGTTCGAAGATCACCGCCCGCTCTACGACTGGTTCCTCGACGCGCTGGGCATCTATCATCCGCAGCAGATCGAGTTCGCCCGCCTGAACCTGACCTATACGGTGATGAGCAAGCGCCGCCTGTTGCGCCTGGTCAACGAAGGTTACGTGCGCGGCTGGGACGACCCGCGTATGCCGACCATCTCCGGTCTGCGGCGGCGCGGCTATACGCCGGAAGCCATCCGCGACTTCACCGAGCGCATTGGCGTCTCCAAGGCCAACAGCGTGGTGGACATCGGCTTGCTGGAACACTGCGTGCGCCAGGATTTGAACAAACGCGCCGAGCGGCGCATGGCCGTGCTCAACCCGCTGCGCGTGGTCATCGAAAACTATCCCGACGACCTGGTCGAGGAGATGGAAGCGATCAACAACCCCGAAGATCTCAGCGCGGGCACGCGCAAAGTGCCGTTTTCTAAGGTGCTCTACATCGAGCGGGACGATTTCATGGAAGACCCGCCCAAGAAGTTCTACCGGCTGGCTCCGGGGCGCGAAGTGCGCCTGCGCTACGCCTATTTCGTCACCTGCACCGGCGTGGTGAAGGACGAACAGGGGCAGATCGTCGAGCTGCGCTGCACCTACGATCCGGCCACGCGCGGCGGGGATGCTCCCGACGGGCGCAAAGTCAAGGCGACGTTGCATTGGGTGTCCGCGGCGCATGCCCTCGACGCCGAAGTGCGGCTCTACGATCACCTGTTCACCGTGCCCGACCCGTCGGAAGTGCCGCCGGGCAAGGACTTCACCGACCTGATCAACCCGAACTCGCTGCAGGTGCTCACCGGCTGCAAGCTGGAGCCGTCCCTGGCGAGCGCTCGCCCTGGTGACCGCTTCCAGTTCGAGCGGCAGGGCTATTTTTGCGTAGACCCGGACAGCACGCCGGGCCATCTGGTTTTCAACCGCACCGTCACGCTCAAGGACACCTGGGCCAAGATTCAGCAGAAGGAGCTGGGCGGGGGCGAACAGGCTCGCTGAACCCTGTCAGGAGGCACAGCTATGAGACAGGTACTTGTCTACCGCGGTGAGGATGGGTATTGGGTGGTCGAGGTGCCAAGCCTGCCGGGCTGTGTCAGCCAGGGCAAGACTCGCCAGGAGGCGCTGGAGAACATCCGCGAGGCCATCGCGCTCTATATCGAAGAGCTAGTTGCTCGTGGCGAAGAAGTGCCAGGGGACTTTGGGCCGATCGACGTGGAGACGGTTAGCGCGGCATGAGTAAGCTTCCGCGTGTCTCCGATCGTGAATGCGTAGCTGCTCTCCAACGAGCTGGTTTCGAGGTTGCACGCCAGCGCGGTAGTCACGTTGTGTTGCGCCGAGACAATCCCCGCGCAGTGGTAGTGGTTCCCAATCACAGGGAACTAGACCGGGGAACATTGCGTGCTATTCTGCTTCAGGCTGGTTTGAGCACCGACGAGTTTGTGGAGCTTTTGTAAGGGTGAGATTGGATGGGGAAGGCACGTTGATGAACGCTCACGAGAACCAGGCCGGGCCATTCCTCAAATGGGCGGGCGGCAAGAGTCAGTTGCTCGCCCAGTACGAACCCTTCTTCCCCGCCGAGCCGATGCGCGGCTATTTCGAACCGTTTGTGGGCAGCGGAGCGGTGTTCTTTCACCTGCGCGGGCGGGGACTGTTCAGCAGCTACTACCTGTCGGAGACCAACGAGGAGCTGCTCAACTGCTACCGCGCCGTGCGCGATCACGTGGACGACCTGATCGCCCTGCTGCGCGAGCATCAGGCGCGGCACAGCCGTGACTACTACTACTCGATCCGCAACCTGGATCGCAATTCGGCCTGGCTACACGCCGCCTCCGTCGAGCGCGCCGCCCGCCTGATTTACCTGAACAAGACCTGCTACAACGGCCTGTGGCGGGTCAACCGGCAGGGGCATTTCAACGTGCCGATGGGCCGCTACAAGAAACCGGAGATCGTCAACGAGGCGCGGCTGCGAGCCGCATCGCGGGCGTTGCAGGGCGTGCACCTGGCCGTGGAAGACTTCGAGCAGGTGATCCGGCGGGCTGGGCGTGGTGACTTCGTCTACCTCGACCCGCCCTATATCCCCTTGAGCGAGACGGCCAATTTCACCAGCTACACTCAGCAAGAGTTTGGCGAATATGAGCACCGCAAACTGGCGCTGGTCTTCGCCGAACTGCATCGCAAGGGCTGCCGGGTGATGCTCAGCAATTCCGACACGCCCCTGACGCGCGAGCTATATCGCGACTTCCGCATCGAGACGGTGAGCGCCCGCCGCGCCATCAACTCGGCCAGTACGCGGCGCGGGGCGATCTCAGAGGTAGTGGTACTCAATTACTGATGTCAAATCCGAAGAACAGTTGTAACCAGATTCTCAAATCTTCGAGTTCCACTGCTTTTCCAGTTGAGTATAGATAGGAACGCATATCATTCGAGAATCCTTCTCCAGCGAAGACGATCAGACCTGGTATAGGCCATGCCTGAATATCTTGTACTATAGCAGGTATTTTCTCTTGGGCTGTGCCAGGCGTGGCTTGGTATTTGCATTCTATTCCCAGGGTCTGTCCTGTTTTTGGGTTCTTCACCACAACGTCAATTCTTCTTCTAGCTCCCCATAAACGCCTTCCCACTTCAACTTCTTTGAAGACTCTCAGCCCTAATTCTTGCCCAATCCGTGCCACTTCTTCTTTCAAATCGTTCCCGTTATGTACAGCTCTAGATTGTCCTGGCATACGTACCCCCATCTGTTAGGCGAACTCCCGCAGCCGGTGACGCATGATCACGCTCTCCACCAGGCCGACGCCCATCATCATGGTGATCAGCGATGACCCGCCCGAACTGACGAAAGGTAGAGTCAGCCCCGTCACTGGCAGGATGTTGAGATTCATGCCGATGGAGACCATCGTCTGGAAGAAGATCATCCCCCCGATGCCATAGCAGATCAGGCTGCCCAGCGGGTCGGCGGCCAGGGCGGCCCCGCGCAGGATACGCCAGATCACCACCCCCATCAGCCCGATGACGGTGACCGCGCCTACAAAGCCCGTCTCTTCGGCGATCACGCTGAAGATGAAGTCGGTGTGACGCACGCGCAGGAAACGCCCGCGGGTCTGCGAGCCATTGGCGTAGCCCTTGCCCATCAGCCCGCCGGAGCCAATGCTGATCAGCGCCTGGTCAATGTTGTACTGCGCGTCTTTGTCCGACCCCGGAAAGACAAAGGAAATGATGCGCTGTCGCTGGTAGCCTTCCATGTTCTGCCACAGTACGGGCATGGCCAGCACTCCGACCAGCATGAACAAGGCCAGATGGCGCAGACGCAGGCCCGCCGCCCACACCATCACGAACCACACAAACATGATCACGGTGGTGATCCCCAGGTCTGGCTGAATGAAGATCATGAAGGTGGGCAATGCGATGTAGCCCAACGACAACAACACCGTGCGCAGTTGATTCATGCGCTCGTAGCGATCGGCCAGATGCTGCCCCAGGGCGATCACCAGCAGAATCTTGGCCAGTTCCGACGGCTGCACCTGCAAACCGACGTTCAGCCAGCTTTGTGCTCCTGCCGCGCCCACCGCGCCCAGGATGGCCACCAGGCCCAGGATAAACAGGATGAACAGGTAGAGAAACGTATGAATGCTGCCCAGCAGACGATAGTCAATGGAGGCCACCAGTAACAGGATCGCCACGCCAACGATGCCAAACTGTATTTGGCTGGGCACACGGTTGATCAGGTCGGGGTCTACGGCGTCGAGCGTCGCGCTGCGGATGAACAGAATGCCGATGATGATCAACAGAATGGTGACACCGAAAAGCACGAAGTCGAAATCACGCCACACATTGGGTTTGGCCTGCATACCAGCACCCTTCAATACTACCAGTACAACCCGGACGGGCCGATTATACCGATTGCAGCGGGGAGGTCAACGGGATACGGGGCGTAGCGTGCCGCAGGGGTCGGCGGAGGTCAGGCAGACTCTACCCCCAGGTTGCCGATCGGGCGGACAAAAGGGTTGGCCTGGAAGTGCTCATTCAGTTTGGGGCGCAGCTGCTTCGTCTACCGGCTCCACCTCGGCAGCGGGTTCTTCCGGAGTGTCAGAAGCCGCAGGAGGAGTCTCCGGAACGGTGCTATCCTTTTCCGCAACCGCCTGGTAACGATGATTGCGCTGCAGGGGGATATCCGCCACCAGGTAATTCTTGCGGTCGCGCTGCTCGAACTTGATCTCGACTTCCATTTCGTCAATGTGCACGTAGCGCTTGATCACGTTGATCAGTTCGGTCTGCAGCTCCTGGAGCTTCTCCGGCGACAGATCGCTGCGGTCGGAGACCAGCACCAGCTTGAGCCGTTCTTTGGCGATCTCCGCACTGGTAGGCTCACGGCGTCCCTTGATACGTTCGATTAGAGAGGTCATCGGCAACCTCACCCCTTCGCTAAGCTCCCGACCGGCGGAAAAGGCGGCTCAGCCGGTGCAAGAAACCACCCTTCTTGTGCTCCAGTTCGGTGATGGGCACCTTGGCCCCGGTGATGCGGCGGGCAATGTTGCGGAAGGCTTCCGCCGCCGGGCCTTTCTGGTTGTCCAGCGTCAGCGGCGAGCCTTTGTTGGTGGAGACGATGATCTGTTCGTCTTCGGGGATGACGCCCAACAGCGGTGTCGAGAGGATGTCCAGAATGTCGTTGACCGACAGCATGTCGCCCTTGCGGATCATGTCAGCCTTGGCGCGGTTGATCACCAGGCTGATGGGGACTTTGCGCGGCTCGGCCTCCACCAGCCCAATGATACGGTCGGCGTCGCGCACCGCCGACGCTTCGGGATTGGTGATGACGATCACCTCGTCGGCGGGAGCCAGAGCGTTGCGGAAACCCCACTCGATCCCCGCCGGGCTGTCTATCAGGATGAAATCACACTCGTTACGCAGTTGCGTGGTGAGCATGACCATATCCTGCGGACTGACGGCTGTCTTGTCGCGGGTCTGGGCGGCGGGCAGCAGGTAGAGGTCGGGCACGCGCTTGTCCTTGACCAGAGCCTGACGCAGCTTGCAGCGCCCTTCGACCACATCCACCAGGTCGTAGACGATGCGGTTTTCCAGGCCCATCACGATGTCGAGGTTGCGCAGCCCGATGTCGGCATCAATGCAGACGACTTTCTTGCCCATGTTGGCCAGCGCCACAGCCAGGTTAGCTGTAGCCGTCGTCTTCCCCACGCCCCCCTTGCCGGATGTTATGGTGATGACTCGTGCCCCCATCCGAACACCTCTTGCCTTTCAGACTGTCCGGCGGCGTTCTGTTTGGGTGCCGCCTGCTCCCCCACTGTAATCTACTCCCAGGGCACTGCCTCGATACGCCCATTGCGCACCAGCGCCTTTTCTGGCCGCGGCTTGCGATTCCTGTCCTCTGGCGAAATGGTGATGTAGCCGGCGATGCGCAGTTGAGTCGGGGCCAGGTGCAGAGCGCACACCACCGCTGATTCGTCCCCGTAGGCTCCCGCGTGCACCGTGCCGCGCAGTCGCCCCCAGACGACAATATCGCCGCCGGCCACCACCACCGCCCCAGCATTGACATCGCCCAGCACGACCACATGCCCATCGCTGTGCACGGTGCGCCCGGCGCGCAGCGTCCGCTTGACCAGCACGCCCGGCAGACCGGGTTCTTCGGGGTCAATAGGCGGCGGGCGCAGTTCCAGAGCCTCGCTGGGCACAGCGGCCAGTTCGGCCACCTGCAGCGAGGTGGGCAGAGCCAGCTTGCGGGCCGCGTCGAGCGTGATATCGCTCTCGCTGAGCACTGCCCGCAGCGTGATACCCCGCTGTTCCAGCAGCTTCTGCATGGCAGCCAAATCCTGCCGACGCAGTTCGCGCGGCCCCAGCGACAACGTCACCTGTGCGCCTTTGAAAAAGTTCCCCTGTGCGTCAATCAGGGTGATCAGCCGATTGGCCAGATCAGACCAGCGCCCATCCGGCTTGACCGTGACCAACAGCCCTTCTTTGATTCCTTTGAGCGTAATCGAATCGTCCATGAGCGATAGACAATATTCCCGCTAACAGCGCCCCCTACCTGGGCTGGAGCGATGATGGTACATCTACTACTATACTCTGAATCTACAGTGATGCTAACAGGGACAATGGTCACAGGAGTGCATTCGCTTTTTGGGGCAGGCTTCGGAGATCGTTTGAAAACCTCACCCCCCGGCCTCTCCATACTCGGAGAAGTGGAGTAAGCATCTGGCTAAGTCCCCTCTCTACACGCGGAGAGGGGACTCAGGGGTGAGGTAAAGCCGCAGCCGACCGCTGACGGCTGAAAGCTGAGAATCACTCCAGGCGCACGCGGCGCGGCGTCAACCAGTCGTGTAGTAGTCCCATCGTGCGGAAGACCGGCACGCTCAGCAGGACATGATAGATGACAGTGGGCAGAGTGACTGTCGCCAGCGCGTCGCCCAGCGGGACCACGTGTCCGGCCAGGCGCAACACCAGCAAGACGCCCGCATGGTAGAGCACTGTCCCCAGGCCCATCACCAGTGGGGGGATGATCAGGTTGGTGCGGCGGACATCGCCAAACAGCGCATCCGCCAGGAAGGCCACCAGCACCAGCCCCAGCGCCGACGTGCCCGCCGGGGCAACCGACAGAGTATCCTGCAGCAGCCCGCCGAACACGGCCCACAGCAGGGCATCGTTGACATCGGCCAGCAGTGCCCACGACACCACGATCATGAAGACGAGATCGGGCGCGCCGTTGCCCAGGCGCATCTCCGGCATGACAGAAGCATTGAGCACCGCCGCCAGCAACAGAATGGGCAGACCGATATACCGTGTCACCTGCGTCTGGGGCCTCCGGCCTGAAGGTGTCCGCTACGGCGCTTCGGTCTGCTGCTCGAAGACGCTCAGATCAACCGGCTCAAAATTGATGATCACCTGCACGATTTCCAGCCGGTCGAAGTCCACCAGGCTGCGCACGCGGGCTTCCTGATATAGCTCGTCCTCCGAAAGGCTCACGCTGAGCACCTGCCCCACCAGCAGATCGGCGGGCAGCATCTGCCCCAGACCGTTGGTGAGCACCAGGTCGCCTTCGCGCACCTGCGCTTCCAGAGGGATGAACGACATCAGCAAATCGCCGACCAGTTGCCCGCTGACCACGCCGTCTTCGCGCGTACTTTGCAGGCGTGCGTTGACGCGGCTGGTGGGGTCGGTCACCAGCAACACTTCTGCGCCAGTCGCCGAGACTTGCGTCACGCGGCCCACCAGCCCGCGCTCGGTAACGACCGGGTCCAACAGTTCGACGCCGTCGCGTCGCCCACAGTCAATCTGAATGGCGCGCACGAATCCGGCGGTGTCCATGCCGATCACGTCGCAGGTGACGTATTCGTGATCTTCCGGCCCGAAGCGGTCGTAGTCGAGCAGGGCTGCCAGGCGGTCGTAGTCGGCCCCCTTCTCGCGCAGTTGGGCCAGTTCAGCCTGGTAAACGGCCAGCGCCTCTTCCAGATCGTCAATGCGCTGCTTCTGCCGACGGTATTCGGCCAGATCGTCAATCACGCCGCTGATCGCCTGCGCCGGGCTGCTCACCACCCGCTGCAACAGATGGAGCGGCACAGCGGCGAGGTTCTCCGCCGTGCTGAGCGCGCCGGTGACGCCCAGGAAGATCAGCGCCGCGACGATCACCAGGGTCATGCCGAAAGAAAAGACTCGGCCACTACGCCCCACCAGCTTCTCCTCCTTGCTGTGGTTGCCAGTGGCTGATTATACCTGCCCGACCGCGTGAGGACAGTATTCACCGCCAAGACAGGCGTGTGCAAAATATGTCAGGCAGTTTGCCGCTTGCACGCACCCGGCGGGTTTCTAAACCCTACAAACCCACAGCTCAGGAACAAGCTGAGGGTTGTGGATGAAAAAATTCATAACACGCGCCAGCGCCGAGTGGGAGTGAGGTAAACGCCCCTATGTCAAGCAAATTGCTGACAACCTTGCATGCTCCCGCCGAAACGCTGAGTGCCCAGAGAAAGCCCCTTGCCTGACGAACAGCCGCCAGCTACAGGTAGACGGTCTTCCACCCGCTGAGGGCTGAAAGCCCCTCAATGCTGCGTCGAGCCACGCTCCAGGCCGGCCAACAACGAGCGCAGGTTGTCGTAATCTTCCAGGATGCGCCCGGCCCCGCGCGCCACACAGGTCATCGAATCCTCGGCCAGCCAGACGCGCACATTCACCTCGTCGGCGATGCGCTCGCACAGCCCCTTCAGTTGGCTGCCGCCGCCCGCCATGCAGATGCCAGACTCCATCAGGTCGGCGACCAGTTCGGGCGGCGTCTCGTCGAGCGCGTCGCGGATGGTATCTATGATGATGCTCACCGACGGATTGAGCGCCTCGCGCAGCTCGATAGACGAGACTTCGACCGCTTCGGGCAGGCCGGTCACCAGGTTGCGCCCGCGCAAGACCATGGTACGCTCTTCCGGCAACGGGTAGGCCGAGCCGATCTCGATCTTGGCGCGCTCGGCGGTGCGCTCGCCGATGAGCAGGTTGTACTTGGCACGCATATACTGGACGATGTCCTCGTCCATCTCGTCGCCTGCCACGCGGATCGAGCGACTGATGACGATGCCACCCAGCGAGAAGATGGCCACTTCGGTCGTGCCGCCGCCGATATCCACCACCATGCTGCCGCGCGTTTCCTGGATGGGCAGGCCTGCGCCGATGGCTGCGGCAACCGGCTCTTCGATCAGGTACGCCTCACGCGCGCCCGCGCTGATCGTGGCGTCGTAGACAGCGCGTTTTTCCACCTCGGTCACGCCCGACGGGATGCCCACCACCACGCGCGGGCGAGGAATGGGCACCCAGTGTTGCTCGTGGGCCTTGCGGATGAAGTAATCGAGCATGGCCTCGGTGATCTCGAACTCGCTGATCACGCCGTCGCGCAACGGGCGGACGACCATGTACTTGGACGTGGGCGTCTTGCCGAACATTTCTTTGGCTTCGCGTCCCACGCTGATCGGGCGGCGTGTCTTACGCTCGATGGCGACATATGACGGTTCGTTGATCACAATGCCTTTGCCGCGCACGCTTACCAGCGTGTTGGCCGTGCCCAGATCGATCCCGATATCGAGCGAAAACAGGCCCAACAGCCAATCCAATGGGCTAACCAATGGTGTGTACCCCTCCTCCCTGAGTTTCAGGGCGGCATTATACCATGCCCCGTAGCGCCTGGCAGGGGGTGTCTCATCAAACGCTCATCTTTGCCCCGCACAGTCCCGGTGCCCGCCCGCTCAGGCGCTGAAAGCGGCAATCTGCTTGCGCAGTTCGGTGCGGTCTACCTGTGGGTAGTCGTCCAGCAGGGCGTCGAAGCGTTTCATATACTCGACCAGTTGAGCTTTGGTGCGCGCTTCGAAGCGCATGGTGATAGCGGGTTGGGTGTTGCTGGCGCGCACCAGTCCCCAGCCATCTTCGAAGATGGCCCGCGCCCCGTCCACCGTGATCACCTCATAGCGATCCTGCAGCCGGTCGCGCACCGCCTCGATGATCTTGAACTTCACGTCGTCCGGCGCGGCCATGATGATCTCCGGCGTCGCGGGCATGGTGGGCATTTCCGCCAGCATCTGCGAGAGCGTCTTGTCGCTCTTGCTGTACAGTTCCAGTACTTTCAGCGCCACCAGCGGCGCGTCGTCGAAGCCGTAGTAGTCTTCGCCAATGAACAGGTGCCCGCTGACCTCCCCGCCGATCAACGCGCCGATCTCGGCCATCTTCTGCTTCATCAGGCTGTGCCCGGCTTTCCACATCACCGGTTGACCGCCATGCTGCCGGATGATGTCCGGCAGCACCTGACTGGACTTCACATCGAAGACGACCGGCGTGCCAGGGTGTCGCTGCAACAGATCGCGGGCCAGCAAGGCCAGCAGCCGGTCGGCGGCCACATGGTGACCGTGCTCGTCAATCAGGCCACAGCGATCGGCGTCACCGTCGAAGCCGATACCGAAGTCAGCCTTGTGTGCGATGACGGCGGCCTCCAAGTCTTTGGTCAGTTCCGGGTCTTCGGGGTTGGGCAGGTGATTGGGGAACGTGCCATCCGGCTCGCAGAACAGACACACGACTTCGATGCCCAGGTCGCGCATCACCGGCGGGACGAAGGTGCCGCTGAGGCCATTGCCCGCATCTACCACCACTTTGATCTTGCGCGGCCCCATGGTGACTTTCTGCTTGATCACTTCCATGTGCTGGCGGGCCATGGTGAAGTCTTGCCGCCATTCGCCCGTCCCCATGGCGAAGTCGTCCGTTTGAATGAGGTGAAGCAGGTCTTGAATCTGCTCACCGGCCAGCGCCAGCCGCCCGTAGGCCATCTTGATCCCGTTGTATTGCGTGGTCAGGTGACTGCCGGTGATCATGATGCCGCCCGCCCGCTCGTGCGAGGCGGAGGCAAAATAGACGGTGGGGGTCATCACCGCGCCGATGTCCGTCACGCGCAGGCCGGTGCTCAACACACCCTCGATGATGGCGTCCTTCAGGGCAGGTGTAGACAGCCGATTGTCTCCGCCCACGAAGACCTGTTCCAGGCCCAGTTGGCGCTGTGCGTAGGTGCCATAGGCCCGCCCGACCAGTCGGGCCAGGTCAGGGGTGAGCTGTGCGTCGGGGCCTTCGACTGTGCCACGGATGTCGTATTTGCGAAATACTTCGGTAGGTACCTGCACCATGCGTCTTCCTCCCATCAGGTCTTCTGCGCGCCGGTTCGTCCTTGACGCGCATTATACCGTAGCGGGGGCGTGCGAAAAAAGGGCGCGTGTTCGGGGGAACCTCACCGCGGAGGGCGCAGAGAGCGTGGAGAAGAGTACAGAGAGACTGAGCCTGTTCCCTCGGCGTAGTCACCGCTTGAGACCAGACATACGCCGGGTTGGGAATGCGACTCAGCTTCCAAACAGGGCGCTGAGCGCTCCGGTCAGCAGTAAATTGCCCGCCGTGGCCACGACGGCGATCAGCACCCCCCCCAGGATAAGCACCAGGCAGCCCAACCCTGTGCCGAAGTGATAGACCTCGCCGATCAGCCGCGCGATCCAGTACCCTGCCCCCAGTGATATGACTGCCATGACCAACGGGATGGTCAGCCAGGCTCCGCTGAGAGCCAGGACCAGGAAGATCAAGGCCACGGCCAGCATGAAGTAAGTCTGGAAGGGCACCAGCCGGCGGTAGAGATACACCAGAGGGCCATCGCCGCCAAAGAAGAAGGTGGCGACCAGGTGAATCGCCCCACCCTGGAGGGCGAGCGCCAGCGCCGAATAGATGCCATAGAAGCCACCCAACAGCGTCATACCCACCACGCTGGCACCGAACAGCGCGTCGAGATCGCTGGAGGAGACCGTGCTCACAGGCGCAGACTCGATCAGGTCGCGCAGCGCGTCGAGCGCAAAAATGAGGAGTGCCGCCGTGCTCAGCGCCACCACCAGCGCGTAGAGCACGAAGTCAACCATCACGTTGTCCCAGGTCGCCGACTCGGCACCGGGGCCTTCGGCCATGCGCTGCAGCCGCCGCTTGCCACCGGCCTTGCCAATCAGCGCGCGCCGCCGATCCGGATGGGTGAGCAGAGGCATGGCTTCGTCTACGCTCATCCCCGTCAACGTGGTGATCAGGTTGGCAACGAAGGTCTCCTTGCGCAGGGCTGGGTTGAGGCTGAGGGCCTTGCCCAGTGTATCGGTAGCGCGCCCCCGGTCGCCGTGCAGATGATAGGAGGTGGCCGCGTCGAGTAGCTTCTGGGCCAGTTCGCGATCGCGGGCGGGAATTTGCGCTTCTTCCTCGTCGCGCGGCGCAGCGTAGCGGCGGATGTAGCGTCCAGCCTTGAGCGCCAGTTCGCGCAATGCCGGGTCTGGGTCGTGCTGG
The DNA here is from genome assembly GCA_034433965.1 of Anaerolineae bacterium. Lineage (GTDB taxonomy): Bacteria > Chloroflexota > Anaerolineae > Aggregatilineales > Aggregatilineaceae > UBA2029. The sequence goes on along the minus strand of DAOTZZ010000314.1, from coordinate 4,108 downwards.
AAAGCTTCGGCCAACGGCCTGAGCGCGGCCAGTTCGCGAGTATTGGCCAGGGCGATGATCGCCTGGCGACGCTGTTCAGGATCGGCACTGTGTAGCTGCTCGGCGTAGGATTCCCACATGACTCCCCCTGTACCGGCTGGCATGGATCGCACGGGTGCAGTCGAAATGTGGGGCAGAACTCACCCCAGAGAGCACAGAGACAGGCACAGAGTCCTTGAGACGTCTTTTCCCCTCTGCACCCTCGGCATCTCTGCGGTTCAAAAGCATTGCCCCAAAACGTGCACACACACGAACGCGCGCTTCTCATATTAGCAGGTTCTGAGATGCGGTACAATTTCCGTCAACAGGCTGGCCCGCCTCGGTGCAAGAACGCTTGCCCGCACAGAATACGGCGTGCCAGCAAGCTGAGAAACGCGAGTCGTGCACACCGCTGACAGGGTGTGCTGAAGTCATGCTCATAAAGGAGCTTTACCGTGGTCATCATAGTGACGGATAGCTGTGCCTCGGTGCCGGAGCCAATGGTGAAGGAGCTTGGGATCGAGGTCGTCCCATACCATGTACACACTGTCCAGGGCACGCTGCGCGACGGCGTAGATATGCCCCCCGAAGCCTTCTATGAGTGGGTGAAGACCGCCCCCGAATGGCCCACAACGGCCAATCCCAGCGCCGGGGAGTACCTCGAAGCCTACCGGCGTGCCGCGCAGCGTGGCGACTCCATCGTGGAGATCAGCATCACCGGCACGGGCAGCGGTGGCTATCAGTCGGCGGTGCTCGCCAAGCGTCTGCTGGAACAGGAAATGCCGGGCTTCCCCGTGGAAGTGGTAGATACGCAGCAGGTAGCCATGGCACACGGCTGGGCGGTGATCCAGGCGGCACGCGCGGCGCTCAAAGGGCTGCCGCTGGCTGAGGTCACCGAGATGGCCCGCAAGGTGGCGGCCAGTGCTTTCGTGGGCTTCACCAACGATACACTGGAATATCTGCAGCGCGGCGGGCGTATTGGCAAGGTGACCGGCATGTTGGGCGATCTGCTCAGCATCAAGCCGATCATCGGGATGCGCGGGGGTATGCCCGCACCGCTCAGCGTGGCGCGCACCCGTTCCGGCGCGTACAAACGCATTGTCTCGCTGGCGCTGGGGCAGATCGCCGAAGGCAGCCCCGTCCGCGCCGCGCTGATGCACGTGGCCGCCCGTGACGAGGTCGAGAAGTTCCGTCCCCTGGTGGAACAGTCTTTCGCGGTCGTCGAATGGGTGGTAGCGCAACTGTCGCCGGCGCTGGGCGTACACAGCGGCCCCGGCACGGTTGGCATCGCCCTCATCCCCGATCAGCCCGCCTGAGTCAATCGCTCACGCACCGACGCGCAAGAACGCAGCGGAGACAAGGTGCTCTCGCTGCGTTCTTCTGCGCGTCTTCGGCGCGCCCTGTGCTGCAGAAGACGAGATCAGCTCTGCCCGCGCCGCGACTTGAGCTTGAAATAAGCGTCCAGCACTTCGCGCACAATGGGCGCGGCTACCGCCGACCCCTCGCCGCCGTTGTAGACGAACGCCAGCGCGATCACTTCCGGGTTCTCGAAGGGCGCGTAGCCCACGTACCAGGCATGCGCCGGCCAGTTGCCAGGCACGCATAGCCCCTGCGGGTAGGCCAGGTCGTCGCAGTATTCGGCGGTGCCCGTCTTACCAGCCACGTTGACGTACGGCAGGGCCGTGCCCGATGCGGTGCCGGTCAGCACGGCTTCGCGCATGCCCCGCTGCACCCAGTCTATAGACCAGGGCGTGGCGAAGGGCGGGAAATAGGGATGCTGGCGCTGTACCAGGCTCTCGCGCCCCAGGCTCTCGAACTCCAGCGGATCGCACACGCCGGCGTTGAAGGTGTAGTTGTACGGCACGTTGACGCGGTAGGTGACGATGTCCGTCACGTCGTCGTCGGGGTTGGGATCGCGGTCGTACTGCCCGCGATAGGTGTCCGGGTTGCACTGCGCCGGATCGTACCACTGACTGGTCTCTTCGCAGCGGCAGACCAGGCTGTTCTCGCCCTGGATGAGCATGTCTTCCTGAAGCAGCAGCACCGGTTCGCCGTCTTCCGGCCAGACGATTGTGCGGGCCACGCGCGGCTCGAATTCCTGCAGGATGTTCCCGTTGGCATCCTGCAGATTCTTGACAATGGTGGGTTGATAGAGCGTGCCGCCGTTGGCGATGGCGGCCACGGCGCTGATCAGTTGCAGCGGCGTCACCATCACATAGCCCTGGCCGAAGGCGGCGTTGTAGGTGTCGCCGGTGGACCAGCTTTCGCCATAGTTGCGGCGCTTCCACTGGTTTTCGGGCATGCGTCCGGCCAGTTCGCCCGGCAACTCGATGCCCAGTTCGGAGCCGATGCCGAAGGCCGTCGCCCAGCGATAGAGATCGAAGATGCCCAGCCCGCCGGGGCGCAATGTCTGCGGGCTGACGTCGGGGTTGCCACCGCCCACCTGATAGAAGTACACGTCGCAGCTCTGGGCGATGCCCTTGAGCAGGTTCACACGCTCGTGACCGCTACGCAACCAGCACACGAACGTCTGCCCGCGTGCCACGTCCAACGGCGCATAGGCATTGGGCAGCACCAGCCGTCCAGGGCAGAACAGAAAGCTCTCCGGCGCGATCACCTTTTCTTCCAGCGCGCCGGTGGCGGTGATCAGCTTCCACACCGAGCCGGGCGGGTAGAGCGCGCTGATGGCATGGTTGACCAGCGGACGCAGCGGATCGTCAAACTGCTTGAAGTAGTATTCGCCGTCAATGAAGCGGGCGAAGCGCGAATTATCGTAGGTGGGCCAGCTCACCATCGCCAGGATTTCGCCATTGCGCGGGTCCATGACAATGACCACGCCCTGTTGCGTCACCAGGCGCTGCGCTTCGGCGTTGACGATGTTGATGCGGCGGGTGAGCGCTTCCTGCGCCGCCTCCTGCAGAGCCAGATCGAGCGTCAATTGCACCGTCTTGCCCGGCACGCGCTTGACCTCGTCCACCAGTTGCAGCTTCTGCCCGGCCACGTCTACTACCCAGGTTTCGGTGCCGCGCGTGCCCGCCAGCTCGGTCTCGAAATAGGCTTCGACACCCGCATAGCCGATGCGGTCGAAGGCCGGGTCGTAGCCCAATTCGCGCAGACGGGTTTCCTCTTCCGGGCCGATTGGCCCCAGGTAGCCGATCACATGCGCGGTCGTCGCGCCAGTGGGGTATTCGCGCACCGAGGCCACCTGCACCGACACGCCCGGCAACAATTGCGACTGTTCGAGAATCTGCGCCATGGCCTCGTAGGGCACGTCGGTGGCGACCACCACAGGCCGGAAGGGAGCGATACCCTCGCCCTCGCGCACCATCTCTTCCAGACTGCGCTCGTTGGCCCGTCCGGCAGCTTCGGCCATGGCCCGCGTCGCAGGGACATCCACCAGCGCCGAGACGCGGTTGTAGATTTCCAGCACCGCCGCCGGATCGTCGGGCAAGTCGGCAGGGGTGATCGTCACGTTGTACGCCGGGTCATTTTTGGCCAGGGCAATCCCATTGCGGTCGAGGATGGCCCCGCGCGGGGCGGGTTGCAGAGCGATCTGCAGGCGGTTCTCTTCGGCGTCCCGGCGGAACTGATCACCGCGGGCGAACTGTAGCTCTGCTGTGCGCATCACCAGCACCAGCAGCGAAAAGACCACAATCGCCTGAAAGAGCACCAGCCGCCAGCCCTGGAAAGGGAGGATACGCCGTCCGTTCATGGTGATCCCGTGCTCAGTTGGCTATACCTGTGCGCGTCACGAAATGTTCGGCCCCCCTTGGTACGCCTCGCTCCAGAGCGTGTGATGCTCTTTTCCCCCTCAACCCCCCAACCGCGTGTTGAACCACGGATTGGTAGAGGCGGATATCCGCCCCTACGCTCGCGCTGGAGAGAATTGTGACATGACGATAAAAGATGCCTCTCGAAAGCTTATGGCAACCTCTAGCGCCGATATCGGCGCGCTACCGTGCGCTTGACGGAATCCTGCGACACTGTCTGCCGGTTGCGCTGAATGATCGGATAGCAGCAGTGCTTGAACTTCTTGCCGCTGCCGCAGGGACACGGATCGTTGCGCCCCACCCCTTCGTAGCGGCTGATG
>DAOTZZ010000313.1:0-5142 GCA_034433965.1 Anaerolineae bacterium | reverse complement strand
CCGCGCGCAGTGAGCGCCGCCGACGGCAACCAGGCAGTGAGGGAAGGAAGGTCTGAATGGCCAGAAAATCGTTGGTGGCACGTGAGACGCGGCGCAAGTACAAGGTGCGCGTGCGCAATCGTTGCCAGTATGTAGACCCCAATTCGGGTAAAGTGTGCGGACGCCCGCGCGGTTACTACCGTCGCTTTGGGCTGTGCCGCATTCACTTCCGGCAACTGGCGCTGGAAGGCAAAATCCCCGGTGTGGTCAAGTCGAGCTGGTGAGTGAGCGGAGCGAACGATGCTGAGCGATCCTATTGCTGATATGTTGACGCGGATCCGCAATGCCGTCATGGCCGGGCACGCTACCGTGGCGATCCCGCACTCCAAAATGAAGATGGCCATTGCGCAGATCCTCAAGGATGAGGGCTTCATCGAGGATGTGACGCTTGAGGAAGGCAAGCCCGCCCCGGTGATGGTGATCAAGCTCAAGTACTGGGGGCAGCGCCGCGAGCGCCGTCCGGTGATCACCAACCTCAAGCGCGTGAGCAAGCCTGGTCGCCGGATCTATGTGGGCAAGGACGAGATTCCGTGGGTGCTCAGTGGCATGGGCATCGCCATTCTCACCACGCCCAAAGGAATTATGACCGGCCAGCAGGCGCATCGCCTGGGCGTTGGCGGCGAGGTGCTCTGCTACGTCTGGTAAAGACGCCAGAGCGCCGAAGGCACGCCTGGCGGGCGCGCGGCGGCCAGTAGAGGCTCTGGGCGAGGGCGCGGACAGCCGTCCCCTCATCGCCCGGAAGGTCTACGCGGCAGCCCAGCCCCGGCCAACGCTCCTGGCGCACCGTATCGTCAGATGACTAAGGAAGGATGAGGAACCGTGTCACGTATTGGGAAGAAGCCTATTCCGATCCCGGACAAGGTTCAGGTGACGATTGACGGGAGCGAAGTGACCGTCAAGGGACCGAAGGGGGAACTGCGTCAGAAGTTCCCGCCCGCGATGATCATCAAGCAAGAAGCGGGCCAGCTTGTGGTAGAGCGCCCCACCGATCAGCGTCAGCACCGCGCCCTGCATGGCCTGACGCGCGCTCTGCTGGCCAACATGGTCACCGGCGTCAGCAAGGGGTTCGAGCGGGTGCTGGTCATCGAAGGCGTGGGCTACCGCGCCGAGATGGACGGCAACAAGCTGGTGATGCATCTGGGCTATTCGCACTCCATCCCTGTCGAGCCGCCGCCGAACGTGCAGTTCGAGGTGGAAGAGCGCGGGCGCATCGTGCGCATCCGCGGCATTGACAAGCAGGTAGTGGGTCAACTGGCCGCCGACATTCGCAAACTGCGCCCGCCAGAACCCTACAAGGGCAAGGGTGTGCGCTACGAAGACGAGAAAATCCGTCGGAAGGCCGGCAAGACAGGTAAAGCTGGCTAGGCTGTAGGGCGTAGAGAGAGACCGCTATGAGTGAGAAATCGCAAGTTGCACGCCAACGCCGCCATCGCCGCGTGCGCGCCAAGATCGCCGGAACGCCAGAGCGTCCGCGCCTGAACGTGTTCCGCAGCCTGGGCCATATCTACGCTCAGGTCATTGACGACGTGGCCGGCCATACGCTGGCTTCTGCCTCGACCATTGATCGCGAGTTGCGCGGCCAGGTGGAAGGCAAGTCGAAGACCGAAGCAGCCAAAATGGTGGGGGCGCTGGTGGCCCGGCGCGCCCAGGCGATCGGCATCAAGCGCGTCGTCTTCGACCGCGGCGGCTACCGCTATCACGGGCGCGTCAAGGCCCTGGCGGAGGCCGCCCGTGAAGCTGGGTTAGAGTTCTAGCCAGAAGGCGGGCGCGCTGCGCTCTGCCTGGCACAACGGGCTGACTTTGGGAGATAACCATGGGAAGACGAGAACCAAGACGCGACGAAGAGCGCGAAGAACTCGACGAGCGGGTCATTGAGATCAGCCGTGTCGCCAAGGTGGTGAAGGGCGGCCGTCGGTTTGCCTTCCGCTCGGTGGTCGTCGTCGGCGACAACAAAGGTCAGGTGGGCATCGGCGTCGGCAAGGCGCGCGGTGTGCCCGATTCGATTCGCAAGGCGACCGAACGCGCGCGCCGCAATATGCGCCGCGTGGCCGTGACAGGCACCACCATCCCGCACGAGGTCGTGGGCCGTTGCGGCGGGGCCAAGGTATTCCTCAAGCCCGCATCGCCCGGCACCGGCGTGATCGCCGGTGGTGGGGTGCGCGCTGTGCTGGAAGCCGCCGGTGTGCGCGACATCCTCAGCAAGAGCCAGGGCAGCGCCAACATCCTGAACGTGGCTCATGCCACCTTTGACGCGCTCACCCAGCTCAAGGACTTCGAAGAGGTGGCTCGTATGCGCGGCAAAGACCCGGCGCACGTCAAGCCTTTCTGGCTGCGCAGGAGGGCTTCCAATGACTGAGAAAAAACTGCGTGTCACGCTGGTGCGCAGCCCCATCGGCTATAGCAAGCGCCAGAAAGAAACGGTGCGTTCGCTGGGGCTGGGCCGTCTCAATTCGTCCGTCGTACACGACGACACGCCGCCCATCCGGGGGATGATCGCCAAGATCATTCACCTGGTCAAGGTCGAGGAGATCGAACAATGAAGCTACACGACCTCCGTCCAGACGAAGGGGCAACTCGCCGACGCAAGCGCGTAGGCCGTGGTATCAGCGCCGGTCAGGGCAAGACTGCCGGGCGCGGCACCAAGGGCCAGGGCGCGCGTAGCGGCCCCAACAAAGGCGCATACTTCGAAGGTGGTCAGCTCCCGTTGGTGCGCCGCCTGCCCTTCAAGCGCGGCTTCACCAACATCTTCCGCGTGGAATATCAGGAAGTGAACGTGGCTGACCTGGGGCAGCGCTTCAGCGACGGCGACACAGTGACGCCGGAAGCGTTGGCCGCCAAAGGGCTGATCAAGAAGGCGGAAGAACCGGTGGTGGTGCTGGGAGAAGGCGACCTGGGCATCAAACTCACTGTCAAGGCGCACCGCTTCTCCAAGAGCGCTCAGCAGAAGATCGAGGCAGCCGGTGGCTCCGTGCAGAGGTTGCCCTTGCTGCTGAAGGGCGCGCGCGCCACAGTCAAGAAACTGCCCAAAGAGCAAGTTGCCCGGCTGCGCGCGCAACAAACGGAATAGTGCGTTCGACCGGCTGGGCGGCCTGGCCTGCGCCAGACCGCCCAGCCCTGAGCAACGATCAACGAGCGGATAAGGATTGACACCATGATCGAGGCGCTACGGAATGCCTTCCGGCTGCCAGACCTGCGGCGGAAGATGCTCTATACGCTCTTCATCCTGGTCATCTACCAGTTTGCCGCGCACGTCACGGTGCCGGGGGTGCAGCGCGGGGCTTTGGATCAGCTCTTTAGAGAGAACGAATCGGGCTTTTTGAGCGTGCTCAACCTCCTGTCGGGGGGTGCGGTCTCCAACTTCAGCGTGATCGCCAACGGCGTGTATCCCTACATTACCGCCTCGATCATCCTGCAACTGTTGGTGCCCATCATCCCTCGCCTGGAAGCCATCGCCAAAGAGCCGGGTGGCCAGGAGAAGATCAATCAGTACACCTACTACCTGGCTATCCCCATGGCTGCTCTGCAGTCCATCGGCCAGATCAATATCTTCCAGAGCCAGATCAATGCGTCCGGCCTCAATGTAGAACTGATCGAAGGGTTCGGCTTTGGGGCGGGCAGCAACCTGCTGACCACCATCTCGGTCATCGTGACCATGACCGCGGGGACGATGTTCGCCATCTGGCTCGGTGAACTGATCACCGAGCAGGGCATCGGCAACGGTATCTCGATCATCATCTTCGCGGGCATTGTGGCGCACGTGCCGGCCAACCTCTACCAGTTGCTCCAGGGCGAAGCAGCGTTCTTCAATCTGATCGCCTTCGTGGTGCTCACCCTGGTGACGGTGGTGGTGATCGTGGTCATCCAGGAAGGGACGCGGCGCATCCCGGTGCAATATGGCAAGCGCGTGCGCGGTCGTCGTCTGTACGGCGGCGGCACGACGCACATCCCGCTGAAGGTCAACACCGCGGGCATGATCCCGCTGATCTTCGCGCAGTCCATCGTGACCTTCCCGGCCATTGTGGCGGGCTTCTTCAGCGGTGATGTGGCAACACGCATCCAGGATACCTTCGGCAACCAGCAAGGGTTCCTGTACTGGTTCATCTACTTCTGGCTGGTGGTGGGCTTCACCTTCTTCTATACCAGCGTGATGATCCAGAACCAGAACCTGGCCGACAACCTGCAGAAGAACGGCGGTTTCATCCCTGGTATCCGCCCTGGGCGACGCACCCAGGACTACATCAACCGCATTGTCAACCGGATTACGCTGGTGAGCGCGGTGTTCCTGGGCGTGGTGGCCATTCTGCCCGGCCTGATGCATTTGGTGCAGCGCCTGATGCTCGACCCGGCGGTCGCCGCCAGTTCGCGCAACCCGGCCCTGGTCATCAGCAGCGCGGGGTTGATCATCGTCGTCGGCGTGGTGATTGACACCATGCGGCAGCTCGAAGCGCAGCTCACCATGCGTAACTACGACGGGTTCCTGCGCTAGGGTTGGATGGAGGACGAAGCGGGGGGAAACGCGCCATTTCCCCCCGCCGAGAGATGCTCTATGCCTGTGACGCCGAAAACGCCGGAAGAAGTGGCCATCATGCGCCAGGCCGGGCGCATCAATGCCCTGGCGTTGCAGGCCATGCGCGAGGCCGTCCGGCCCGGCATCAGCACGTTAGAGCTGGATAGCATCGCGGCTGAGGTGCTGCGCGAGCACGGGGCGCGGCCAGCCTTCCTGGGCTATCCGCCGGGCAGCCCGCACCCTTTCCCGGCCACCATCACCGCGTCCATCAATCACGAGCTGGTGCACGGCATCCCACGGGCCGACCGCATCTTGCAGGAAGGCGACATCATCAGCCTGGACTGCGGCACTGTTTACAAGGGGTTCGTGGCCGACTCGGCCATCACTGTGGGCGTGGGGCGCATCTCTGCCGAAGCACAGCGCCTGCTGGAAGTGACCGAGCAGGCGCTCTACGAGGGTATCGCCGCGGCAGTGGCGGGCAACACCACGCGCGACATCGCGCTGGCCATTCAGCGCTTCGTCGAGCGGCACGGCTATAGCGTGGTGCGCGAATACGCCGGGCACGGCGTGGGACGGGCCATGCACGAAGACCTGCA
>DAOTZZ010000312.1:0-2012 GCA_034433965.1 Anaerolineae bacterium | reverse complement strand
GGCCTCTATTCGCTGATGTCGCCCCTTGAACTGCGCGTGGCCGACCCGGCAGTCTGTGCCGCGCACAAGACCAAAGACTGTCTCACTGGCAACGAGGCGGGCTATGGCTGCCCCTGGATGGTGTTCCCTGGTACCCTGACGCGCAACGTCTACTGTGGCTTGTGTTTCGAGTGCCTGAAAACCTGCCCCAAGAACAATATTGTGCTCAACCTGCGCCCCTTTGGCAGCGACCTCCTGGTGGCCAAAGAACGCCGCCTTGACGAAGCTTACAAAGCGTTCATTATGCTGGGTTGCGCCCTGGCTTACTCGGCGGTGTTGCTTGGACCCTGGGGCTGGCTGAAAGACTGGGCCAACATGGATACTCTGTGGCACTGGGCGCTATACGCTCTGGGGTTCGTGGGTTTCAATCTGGCGTTACTGCCGGGGCTGTTTGCGCTGGTGGTCTGGGCAATCCGGCGTATCACACGCACACAACGCCCATTTCGTCAGATGTTCGTAGACTATGCCTACGCACTGATTCCCCTGGGCCTTGCCGCGTGGATCGCCTTCAGCTTCGGCTTTGTGCTGGTCAATGGCAGTTACGCTCTGGCCGTGCTCTCCGACCCGTTCGGCTGGGGTTGGAACCTGTTCGGGAGCGCAGACATTCCCTGGACGCCCCTGGGCACGTCTGTGATTCCCTTCTTGCAGGTGGGTGTGCTGACCGCTGGGCTGCTCTTTGCGCTCCGCACCGCTTATACAATCGCGCGGCAGCACCATATCCATCACCGCCCGGCCTTCCTGGCCACGCTGCCGCTCACCGGATTCGCGTTAGCGGTGACGTGGGGATTCTTGCGGCTCTACCTGGGATGACGTATGGCACGCCGTGAACTGATCGCGCTGTTCATGTTGGGGCTGATTCTGGTCGGGGTACCGCTGGTGACCCTCGGCTATCAGTACTGGCTGCGTCCGTCCCTGGCCTCGACGCAACTCATTGAAGTGAGCATGCGTGTGCCTCAAAAGGGCGGTTTTGCTCCGGAGGCGGTCACTATCCCCGTGGGGAAACCCGTGACACTGCGTTTTGCTGCGCAGGATGTCACTCATGGGGTCGCCATCGGGCCAGGGCTGGGGGTTGATTTGGGGCATGTTGATCCGGGCACGGTCAAGGAGATCACGCTGACTTTCGACCAACCGGGCACCTATACCTACTACTGCAACGCCTGGTGCAGCCCCGATCACTGGCGGATGCGCGGCACGATTCAGGTGATTGATCCAGCACGACCAGCCTACGTGCCCCCCGCGCAACCTGATCCTGTGATCGAAGCGCTGATCGCCGAAGGGGTGGATATAGACGCGCCGCATCAGAAAGAAGACGGGCACGTCGAGACCTCGACGCTGATCATCGAGCGCCCGCCCTCCATGCAACGCGGCGCTGCGCTGCTCGATATGGTGGTACTCCCTGCCGAGGTAAAAGACCCACTCTGGCGGCGTTCTCATACGCCAGCCCAGGCGATAGTGCTTCTGACTCACGCCAACCCTCAGGCGACCTATGGGCAACTGGTTGACGTGGTAGCATTGCTGTGGACGAGCGACGGTTCACCGGACACGCTGGCCGATGCCAGAACACTCTACGCCAGGAATTGCGCTGCCTGTCATGGAGAAGAAGGGAACGGCGATGGCCCAGCCGCAGACACAACTGTTGAAAAACCGGTTGCCTTTGCCGACCCTACCTATATGTTTGAGAGGCGTAGCGACGTGCTTTACGCCAAAATCCGGCGGGGAGGCATGGGCACCGACATGCCCAACTTCGGCACGCTCTTCACGCCCGAAGAAACCTGGGCACTGGTGCATTATCTCTGGACGCTGCCGATCGAAGACTGAGCGCGCCGCATATTGTCACTGGCGAAGGTCCTGATTCAGCCGGGCCATATTCGCGCCGACCGCAACACAGACGCGGCGGTGATGGGCAGGCTGGCTCAGGGCGAGCGGGTGGCAATTGACGCGCTCTTCGTGCGCTACCCGGAAGGGGCGGTCAA
>DAOTZZ010000311.1:0-6276 GCA_034433965.1 Anaerolineae bacterium | reverse complement strand
CCCCCGCCTGACGGGCCAGCCGCAATGCCTCGATGGTGCGGCTGACCACGCCGGATACGGATACGGCGATCACCAGGTTGGTCTTGGGGCCGGTGTTGGGCAGATGCGGCACGACGTAGCGACTGAAGGTGAGCGAACTGACGGCCTGCGTCGGCACGCCCGTGAACAGATTGAAAGCCAGTTCTGCACCCACCGGCGCATGGTAACTGTCGCCGCAGCCGACGAGATAGATGCGCTTGACCGACGTGCATAGCTCGAAGTCGAACGTCGCGCGCGCCGACTCGTCGAAGGGTTTGGCGATGGCGCGGACCAGATCGGGCAGGGTATCAATTTGCTGGTGCATGGGAGAACGGTTGGGCATGAAACCTCCTGTCAATGTGGAGTTGTCATCTGGCGCCATGCTGAATATGTTTGATCAGGGCGTGCCAATCGCGCGCCGCTCAACCGATCATAGCGCCAAGTGGGAGGAACGCGGTAGTGTCTTCTACGACAAACACGGTGATTTTAGTCACCCGCAACGGCATGGGCGATGCCGATCCAGAACTGCAGCACACCCTGGCGGCCAAATACTTACAGATTCTGCTGGACGACGGCAAACTGCCCGCCGCGGTCTGTTTCTACGCCGAAGGCGTCCGGCTGACCTGTAACGGATCGCCGGTTCTGGACGTATTACGCGCCCTGGAAGGAGCAGGTGTCCGCCTGATCGTCTGCACCACCTGCCTCAATTTCTACGGCCTGACCGATCAGCGCGCCGTTGGCCTGGCGGGCGGCATGGCCGACATCGTCGAGGCACAATGGCGCGCCGACAAGGTGATCACCATCTGACCCCCATCTCCTGGCTCCTTCTCTCGACTGCGGGTAAGAAAGAGCACTTGTGCAACGGAAAGCAAGTCCCCTCACCCCGCAACGCAGTCGCGAGGGAGAGGGGATTTGGGGTGAGGGGAAGTCACGGCGCAAAGTTCGCCCCAGCCTCTAGCGATTGCAGCCCGGCCCGCACCTCGTCCAGGCGACGGGCATAGTCGCGCGGATCGGGTAGCGCGGCGGGCAGGCCCACCTGCTCCACCAGATACGACGCGGCGGCGGCGGCGTGACAGGCTGCTTCGTCCAGGCCACCGTCCAGGCGGGCGAGCAGTGCTCCGCAGAAAGCGTTGCCCGCACCGACGGCATCCACTACGCGGGTCTGCACGGCGGGGACGCGCACGCCGCGCCCTGCAGGCAAGTCCCACACGTCTGCGCCGTCAACTCCTCGCCGCAGGGCCAGGACGTGCCCGCCCGCTTGCTGGAAGCGCCTCAGCACCGCACCGTAGTCACTCAGACCGGTCAGGCGCGTCGCCTCGTCCCAGTTGGGCGAAAAGACAGTGCACGCGGCCAGTAACGCCCGCAGCGCCTGGTCGTCGAGCGGGTACTGCGGCGGACGGAAAGGTTCCAGGCTGACACGTCGCCCTTTGCCAGTCAACTCAGCGGCAAAAGCGGGAGCCGCCGGATCGTCGGGGTGAATGCCCCAGTGAAAGTGTCGCGCCGCGCGGTAGGAATCCGGCAATACGTCCCAGCGGCGGGCCAGTTGCACCCCCAACGATTCCACGGGCACGCGCCAGACCTGCGTCCGCCGCCCGTCGGCCTCGGTCACCTGCCAGGCGCGGGGAGTCGGCTGATCGGTGATGCGCACGCCCCCCAGATCGATCCCCGCCGCGAGCAGCGGAGCGAGCAGGCGTTCGTCCAGGTCGCGCCCCACCCCTGCCACCAACCCCACCGCCGCGCCAGACCCCAACGCGGCGGCCATGCCCCAGGCCGTCTGCGGGCCGCCGCCGCCCAGGACGCCCATGTGCGTCGTCCCGTCGGGGCAGACGATGTCGTCCAGGATGATACCGAAGGTCACGAAGTCAATCACACCGCGTCTCCTGTGACAGTTCCTGGCGAGCGATGTTTCAGAAATCGGTCTTCAGCGCCCCGTTGATGCCCACCCGCGCAGGCTATGCATTATCCCCAAATCTTCCCCTCACCCCTGCACCCCTCTCCCTCGCGACTGCGTCGCGGGGCGAGGGGACTGGCGTTCCGCAGCGCAGGCGCTCCCCTCAGCTCGCGGCGCGGGAGAAGGGGCTGGGGGATGAGGGCAAGCAACCGCCCGCCATATGGGTAACGCATAGGCGCGGACGAGAGCTGTGTGCGAGCACCGACATCGTCCGCCAACCGCCCGTTCCATACCGTGTGTTCATTCTTTGCGGCGAGGCGGCGTCTCTGGCAGCCAGCCAAAGGGCACGTCTTCCTCGGCCCAGCCGTCTTCCTGCGTCCACGAGACCCGCGCTGCGCCCTGCTGGCGATTCGACTGACTGCGGTACGCCCGTCCCAGGCGGCGCAGGTCGCCAGCGTACAGGCGACGATCGCGCACCAGTTCGGGGTGCAAGGCCGCGTGCGCGATGGCCGCCGCCACGATGTCCACTGGCAGCGGCGCGCGTCGTCCGATCAGCACGCGCAAGACCGGCAGCCCGCCGACCCAAGATAGCGTGCTGAAGAACGTCCCGCCGGGCTGCCCCCGGTCGAAGACCAGAGGCGCGCGCACGACTGTCCAGCGCAGCCCGCTGCTGCGCAGGTAGTCTTCGGCCTCGCGCTTGCTGCGCAGGTATTCGGCGGAGACACCCGGCGGCTTGCCCGCCGCGCTGAGCAGCACGAAATGCGGCACGCCGTCGCTGACCGCCATGCTGATGGCATTGCGGGCCGAGACCAGGTTGATCTGCTGATAGGTGAGGCCGCGCGCAGGTTCGGCGCGCAGACTGCCCACCAGGTGCACCACGACGCCGTGCCCGCGTGAGCGACCGCGCAGGCTGGGCAGATTCCACACGTCACCGGTGACCACGTGCACATGCTGGCGCAAGGCACCGAGTTTGTCCTCCTGATCCGGATGCACCAGCATGGTCACTTCTGCGCCAGCGTCCAGCAACGCCAGCACCACGCGCAGGCCGACGAATCCCGTCCCCCCCGTCACGAACACGCGATTCCAGTTGCGCCTGTGCATGGTCCCTCAACCTGCCTGGCAAACGCCGGGCCGGTCGCTCCGGCCCCCGCGAACTCATTCTAACCGCGCGACGGGAGGCGGTCAATTGCTCGCCGGATACGGAGGCAGCGGTGTTGAACCGCAAAGACGCAGAGAGCGCACCTGAGATCACTTCTGCAGGCTCAACGTCTCAGCAGGTCGGTCAGCAATGTTTGAAGTCGCACCCTACGCGCCTGAAGTCGGCGTGAGAGTAGCCGTCGGCGGCGCGGTGAGCGTGGCTGCTGGCGCGGGCGAAGGCGTGCGCGTGGCAGTGGGTGGCAGCGGGGTGAAAGTGGCCGACGGCGTAGGCCAGGGCGTGCGCGTGGCGCTGGGTACCGGCGTGCGCGTTGGCAGAGGGGTGAACGTCGGGGCGAGGGTGTCGGTCGGCTGTGGTGTCCAGGTGGGGGGCGGCGCGGCCCAGATCGAGGTCGGCGATGGCCCCGGCGTGATGGTCGGGCGGCGGGTCGCGCTGGCCGTCGGCGACAGGAAAGGCGTGGCCGTGGGCACAGGCGAGACCAGAACCAGGGTCGGGGGAGTGCGGACAGGTCGGGTCTCGTTGCGGGCATTGATCGCCAGCGCAATGATCACCACCGCCGCCGCGCCCACCAGCAAGACCAGCGCGAAGCTGACCAGCCCAATCGGCGCGTCCGCGGTCAGGACGCGCCACCCCGACCGCGTCGGCGCGGGGGGCGGAAGCTCATAGGCACGCCCGGTGAGCTGAATATAGGCCTGCTGCGCGGTGCGGTTGTCTGGCTCCAGCGTCAATGCGCGCTCCAGGCAGGCGACTTTCTCGGCGCGGTCGGCGGTCACCGTCGCCAGCCAGACCCAGGCCGGAACCTGTTGCGGGTCTTCGGCCAGGATCTGTTGTAGCAGACGCCGTGCCTCCATACGTTGCCCGGCCTGGGCCAGGGCAATCGCTTCCTGCAAACGGGCGGTGAGATCGGCGCGTGGCATACCCCCTCCTGGCGAAACGCTCACTGTCTGTCATTGTACGCATTCTGCGCGGGCGCGAAAGCGGCACTACGGGCGTGCCCGTAGCAGAATACCCGGAGCGCACGGAGAAGAGCGCAGAGATTCTTTCCCCCTGCGCCCTGCGGTTCGAGATCGTTGCCCCAAGGTGCGAATATACCTCCAGAAAATGCCAGGTGGGAGGGAGCATGGTATACTGCCTTATAAGGAGCGCCTGTACTGCTAAGCACCCGCATTACACGGGCAGAGGTTTTCTGGCAGCTTTGCGCCAGGAGCACAGGTGATCGTCCCTATGGCCACTGTTCCCTATCTCGATCAGATCGTGCATGGCGACGCGCTGCGCGTCCTGGGCGACTTGCCCAGAGCCAGTGTTGATCTGGTCTTTGCCGACCCGCCTTACAACCTGCAACTGGAAGGCGAGTTGTGGCGTCCCAACCTGACGCGTGTTGACGCGGTGGACGAAGACTGGGATCAGTTCGCCGACTTCGCCGCTTATGACGAATTCACGCGGGCCTGGCTCCTGGCAGTCCGCGAAGTCATGAAGGAGACGGCGACGATCTGGGTCTCCGGCACCTATCACAATATCTTCCGCGTGGGTGCCATCATGCAAGACCTGGGCTTCTGGATGCTCAACACCGTGACCTGGCTGAAGCCCAACGCCACGCCCAATTTCCGTGGAAAGCGCCTGAAAAATGATGTGGAGTTCATCATCTGGGCCAAGCGCTCGGAAAAGACCCGCTATTCCTTCAATCATCACCTGATGAAACAGTTCAACGGCAGCAAGCAATTAGGATGTGTGTGGACGATCCCCATCTGCACCGGCGAAGAACGCCTCAGAAATGCTGCGGGGAGAAAATTGCATCCCACGCAGAAGCCCGAAGCTTTGCTGGAACGCATCATCCTGGCCAGCAGCCGCGTTGGTGACGTGGTGCTCGATCCGTTTGTGGGCACTGGCACCACAGCGGCGGTCGCCAAACGGCTGCGGCGACACTGGATAGGCATCGAGCGCGAGAAACGCTATGTTGAGGCAGCCCGTCGGCGTGTGGAAGCTGTGCAACCGTTGCCACCGGATGACCCCCTGCTGGCACACCATTCGCGCCTGGGACGTGTGCCCATCGAAGAACTGCTCCGGCGCGGCCATCTGCAAGCCGGGCAGCGTCTCTATCTGCAAGGGGGTGAGCCAGAGGCTGTGATCCTGGCCGACGGACAGGTACAGGTAGGTGACCTGGTGGGCACGATCCACAAGGTGGCTGCCCGTTTGAAGGGCGTCCCCTCGTGTAACGGGTGGATATTGTGGTATTACGAAGACGGGCAGACGGGCGACCGCTATCCGCTGGATGTCCTCAGGCGACGGGTCCGCCAGGCCATGCAGGAAGATGCCCCCTAGAGCGTGTTAGTCGCTTTTTTCGCCCTCAACCCCCGGCCTCTTCTCCCCGCTGCAGGCGAAGGAGAGCACTTGCACAAGAGACAACAAGTCCCCTCGCCCCGCGACGCAGTCGCGTGGGAGAGGGGCGCAGGGGTGAGGGAAAGACACTCCGCAAAACCTCATAACAGCCCCTAGAGCTTCCCCTCGCGGCGCAACTCAGCAGTGCAGGCCGGGCAGTAGCCGGTGAAGCAGGCACAGGCGCTGGTCACCGTCACGCCCTTGCGCCGCACCAGTTCGCGGGCTATGTTGTCCAGCAGGTCGGTGGCAATGGGGACGCGCGTTCCACAGCGCAGGCAGGTCAGGTAGTGCTGCTCTGGGCCGTCGGCCAGGCGGAAGACCTCGCGGCGGTGTTCTGGCTCGACGTAGCGCTGATCCACCAGCCCCAGTTCAGCGAACAGGTTGAGTGTGCGGTAGACTGTCGCCAGGCTGATGCTGCGATCCTGAGCATGGGCCAGTTGATAGATTTCCTCGGCGTCCAGGTAGTTCGCCTGTGCGGCCAGCACCTGCAACAGCAAAGAGCGCTGCGGCGTCACCTTGAAACCGTGTCGGTGCAGCGTAGCTTCGGCTTCGTCAATGATGGTGGTCATAGTCGTCGCTCATCATACCCTGGTCAGATTATACGCACGCCGACGGTCGGGTGCAGGCCCAGAACTGTTCTCACCATCCGGCAAGGCAACTCCCGTGCGGTATAATTCCCCGCCAGACCGTCTGGAGGGAGCGAGCAAAGGACATGAAACTTTCGTCGCGCGCCTATGAGCTATATCAGGTTTTCGGGCAGCCCGGTTGTCCGGTGTGTCGGTTGGTGGAACAGAGCGTGCACGCTTTCATCGAAGGACTGATGTACGAATACGTC